>URJS01000009.1 GCA_900548205.1 uncultured Roseburia sp.
TGATTCTTATTTGTTCCTTGGTCACGTCTATGTGATACGATTTCTATGATATTACCATGTGATAAAAATATGAAAATATCGGGAAAGTAAATATTGCGATCATTCTTTTCTGGAAAGAAATAGATCGAATTGCACGGGCATAGTTATAGATTTGATAGAAATAGAAAGTATCGGCTATGTTGGTTTTGCAGATATTGGTAGAATTGTTCACGGCTTTATGGTACAATTTATCCAGATAAAGCGAGTAATAAATCGGAAGCTGAGGAGGCAGGTAGAGTGAAAGAACGTAGACAATTGAATGTTTCCTATAGTAATGATGAATATATGTCTATATTTTTAGGGATATGTAAAAGCGAAGAATTATTAGAAGAATATCTGGACAAAGATTATGATTTGCTGGAGGATGACTACATTGGATTTGAAATGGGTGTAGACTTTGGAATAAATACATACGATGAAGATTTTATGCTTGGTGTGTTAAATGCTGAAGCATCTAATTCCATTGATGAGATTTTCAAAAATGTTGATATGTTTGATGTGTCTAAATTAAAAGAGCAATATCCAAATGAGTTAGAACAAGCGTATAACACAGTTATCATTATTGGAAGGATGAAGTACGAAGGTAATGTCAAGGAAGTTTCTGACGGAAAATTTGGTTATTTCAAATTTTTTGGCATCTTTGAAGATAATTAAGTAAATTGTAAAAAAGGATTCCTGCTCACTGTCCAGTTTATAGATGAGCCGAGCGAGGCAGAAAATAGAAATGGAGGTAGGATTATGAAAAAAATCAGTATTGACGAAACGAAACTTCCGGTCATAATGGAAATTATTGAAAAAGCGGCGCTGCTTATGGACGAAAAAGACTGTGACAGCGATAAAGAAGCCCAAAAAGAATTAGGGCAGCTACAGAAGAACTTGATAGAAATTACTGGAAATAAGAAGATAAAAATCGATGCTTTCCAAGCTTATTGGAGTTACACCGATTTAGAAACAGTGGCACGCCAAGCCTTAATGCCCCCACCAGTGAAATCTGATTTGACAAATGAGGAACTCAAAGAAATAGTTTTACATATTATGGATTTTGAGGAAGTAGAAATGGATTGGTGGTTGGAATATCTGGAAATTAACACTGGATTAGATAATCTTTCAGACTATATTTTTTATCCTGACTTAATTGGTTTGGACTTAGAAGCTACTTTGGAACAAATTGCTGCTAAAATAATCGCAGACAGGAAATAAAATTCCACAATACCCAAATCAAAGGCGCTCAACTATGTAAAGCTGGCTTTTCCAACGATCCATTTTTGTACTTGCCGTCCGGAAACACCCTGCGCTGCAAGCGGCTGCCATTCGACAAGCTTTACGAAATCATGCTATACCTTGACGGTCAGATAAAGTATAATGTAGCCAACGATAAATCGGAAGTTGAGGTGCATATCATGATTTTTCAAATGGCAGGTACATCAGCTTATGATAAGAATGAAGTTGAAGTATCTATTCTCGCTGAAAAAGGAGAAACAATTAGAATTGGAGACATTATTACAATTCCAATGAATGATCATACGTTTGAACAACGTGAGATTACGGCTATGTATAGAGACAGAAAAAAGTGGGAAAAAGGAAAATGCTTATTTTCTGAAATAAAGGAAGGCGAATGGGCAGAATGTATCATCCATAATATCCATTCAGGAATGATTCATACAATCAGTTCTCCTTATGATGAGGATTTGTTAAAGGATGATTGGGTATGTGGTTAATGCCAACAATTCTCATTTATCGGGGGAAAGCTGTGACAGAGAAGATCCATTTTATATTTATGAGCATGACCCCTTAGATAATTATGAATTAAAAATCCTTGAAATAGATCCTAGGCATGAATACCAATGCAAAGTCTACGCATGATTCTGCATAAGGAGATATGAGTAAAATTAGATGGGATAGGGCAAATACGAATATCTAAAAATAATGCACAGCATTGGAGTGTCGAAGGAAGAATTAGAGGAGAATAACGTAATAGTCGCTTTTCGTTTGTTGAATTGACAAGAGCCTAAAACTTAATACTTACCGCCCTACCAGCGGCACACCGAGCAGGAAATCTGAAAAAGGTTCCCTGCTCTTTTTTGCCCCAAACAAGGAGAAAGAATGTCTCCGATTTATCCAACCCACATTTTGATATTTCCATGATGCAGCGGAGGCAGGGAAAGCCAGCGGTGGCAGGTGCGGCATGCCAGAGCGGCAAAAGCTGTGAAGCGGAGAGGGAATTGCCGGCTGAAAACATAGATGTAATTACCTCCGCAGAAGATTACCTTACTATAAAAGTGAACATACTGTTATCAAAGGATAGTTGCAGGAAAAGAACAGATGTTCCGTTTTTTGGCTATACTTTTTTAGATATCCATGTTATAATTTTTGATGACCTTTAGAAGTGCCAATTCCGCTAGGTGTTATCTGGTGTTACGCAGTTCTGAAAAACACGTTTTGGTGACCTGAATTCGTAAAAAGCAAAAGGCCTGTCTATTAAGCAGGGCAAAAACGCTTCATTTTACGGATTTCTGCCTAATAGACGAGCTTTTTTATGGTCGCTAAGGAGGTAAAAATACATTATGGAGTTTAAATTACACAGTGAATTTCAGCCCACCGGCGATCAGCCGCAGGCGATCGAAGCGCTCGTCAGGGGTTTTGAGGAGGGCAATCAGTTTCAGACCCTTCTTGGTGTTACCGGATCAGGCAAGACATTTACTATGGCAAATATCATTGCAAAATTAAATAAGCCGACGCTGATCATCGCCCACAACAAAACCCTTGCCGCCCAGCTCTACGGCGAGTTTAAGGAGTTCTTCCCGGAGAATGCGGTGGAGTATTTTGTGAGCTACTATGATTACTACCAGCCGGAGGCGTATGTGCCTCAGACCGATACCTATATCGCGAAGGATTCGGCGATCAATGAGGAGATTGACAAGCTGCGCCTATCCGCCACGGCGGCGCTGGTAGAGCGACGGGACGTGATCGTCGTGGCGTCTGTTTCCTGTATTTACGGCTTGGGAAGCCCGGAGGATTATCTTGGCATGATGGTTTCCCTGCGTCCGGGGATGCAGAAGGACAGGGACGAGGTCATTCGTGCCCTGATTGACATACAATATACGCGCAATGAGATGGACTTTCACCGCGGTACGTTCCGGGTGCGCGGCGATGTGCTTGAGATTTTCCCGGCAAACTTTGGCGATACCGCGGTGCGGGCAGAATTTTTCGGCGATGAGATTGACCGTATTACGGAGATTGATGTTCTCACGGGAGAGATCAAGTGCCGTCTGGAGCATTTTGCAGTATTTCCGGCGTCTCATTATGTTGTGCCGCAGGAGAAAATATTGCGGGCATGTGAGGATATTGAGGCAGAGCTGGAAGAACGCGTAAAGTATTTTAAGGGAGAGGACAAGCTGCTGGAGGCGCAGAGAATCGCCGAGAGAACGAATTTTGACATCGAGATGTTAAAAGAGACGGGCTTTTGCAGCGGAATCGAGAATTATTCCAGATATCTTGCGGGACTTCCTGCTGGGGCGACGCCCCATACGCTGATGGACTACTTTAAAGACGACTATCTGATCATTGTAGATGAGTCGCATATTACGATACCGCAGGTACGCGGCATGTATGCGGGAGACCAGTCGAGAAAATCGACGCTCGTGGATTATGGTTTTCGTCTCCCCTCCGCGAAAGACAACCGTCCATTGAATTTTGAAGAATTTGAGAGTAAAATTGACCAGATGCTGTTTGTCTCCGCAACGCCGAACGTATATGAGGCGGAGCATGAGCTGCTGCGGACAGAGCAGATCATCCGTCCGACAGGACTGCTTGACCCGGAGGTCGTGGTACGCCCTGTCGAGGGACAGATTGATGATTTGCTTGGCGAGGTAAATAAAGAAATTGCAAACCACAACAAGATACTGATCACAACGCTGACGAAAAAGATGGCGGAGGATCTGACCGATTATATGCGTGAGGTCGGCATCCGTGTGAAGTATTTACATTCCGATATTGATACGCTGGAACGGGCGGAGATTATCCGCGACCTGCGGCTTGATGTATTTGATGTGCTGGTCGGGATCAACCTGCTGCGAGAGGGGTTGGATATTCCTGAAATTACATTGGTTGCGATTCTTGACGCAGATAAAGAGGGATTCCTGCGTTCAGAGACTTCCTTGATCCAGACGATCGGACGTGCGGCGCGTAACAGTGAAGGGCATGTGATCATGTATGCGGATAAGATTACCGACTCCATGCGTGTTGCGCTCGACGAGACGGAGCGCCGCCGTAAAATTCAGCAGGAGTACAATACAGCGCACGGTATTACGCCGAAAACGATCCAAAAATCCGTACGCGAGCTGATCTCCGTCTCGAAGAAGGTTGCGCAGGAGGAGATGCAGTTTGCAAAGGATCCGGAGTCGATGAGTAAGAAGGAGCTGGAGAAGCTGATTGCGGACATTCAGAAGAAGATGCAGAAGGCAGCGGCAGACTTGAACTTTGAAGCGGCGGCGGAGTACCGCGATAAAATGGTAGAATTGAAAAATATGCTGCGGGACGCATAAATTTGGAAAGAATATAGACGAAAGGAAGCACTCTGCGGGGAAAATCCAAGAAACACAAAACAGCAGGGAGGGTGAGCATGAGAAAAACAGGCGAGAGAAAATACATTAAAATAAGAGGCGCGAACGAACATAATTTAAAGCATATTGACGTGGATATTCCGAGGGACGAGTTTGTTGTTTTGACCGGGCTTTCCGGCTCCGGCAAGTCCTCGCTTGCATTTGACACGATTTATGCGGAGGGACAGAGACGCTATATGGAATCGCTGTCCTCCTACGCGCGCCAGTTTTTGGGACAGATGGAGAAGCCGAATGTGGAGAAGATCGAGGGGCTGTCTCCGGCGATCTCCATCGATCAGAAATCGACGAACCGCAATCCACGTTCCACGGTTGGAACAGTAACGGAAATCTATGATTATTTCCGCCTTTTGTATGCAAGGATCGGGACGCCGCATTGTCCGAAGTGCGGCAAGGAGATAAAGAAGCAGACGGTAGATCAAATGGTGGATCAGATTATGGAGCTGCCGGAGCGGACAAAGATACAGCTGCTTGCACCGGTAGTCCGCGGACGTAAGGGAGAGCACCAGAAGCTGTTTGAGCAGGCGAAGCGCAGCGGTTATGTACGCGTCATTGTGGATGGAAATATGTATGAGCTGACAGAGGACATCAAGCTGGAAAAAAATAAAAAGCACAATATCGAGATTGTTGTCGACCGTCTGATGGTAAAGGAAGGAATTGAGAAGCGCCTGTCTGATTCGATTGAAAATGTTTTGGAATTGGCAGAGGGACAGATGACGGTAGATGTGATAGATGGAGAGCCGATTCAGTTTTCCGAGAGCTTTTCCTGCGCGGACTGCGGTATCAGCGTTGGAGAGGTAGAGCCGAGAAGCTTCTCCTTTAACAATCCGTTCGGCGCCTGTCCGACCTGTTTTGGACTTGGTTATAAAATGGAGTTTGATGAGGATTTAATGATTCCTGATAAAAAGCTGTCGATTGCGGAGGGAGCGATCCAGGTGATGGGCTGGCAGTCGTGTACGGATCCGTCAAGCTTTACCTATGCTGTTTTAAAGGCGCTCACGCAGGCATACGATTTTTCACTCGACACACCATTTGAGGACTATCCTGATGAGATCAAATATGTGCTGATCCACGGCACGGACGGGAAAGAGATCAAGGTGCATTATAAGGGACACCGCGGCGAGGGTGTTTACGATGTGGCGTTTGAGGGGCTGCTGCGCAATGTGCAGCGAAAATACCGGGAAACCGGGTCGGATGTTATGAAACAGGAATATGAGCAGTTTATGCGGATCACGCCCTGCGAGGAGTGCAAGGGGCAGCGCTTGAAGAAGGAATCGCTTGCCGTTACGGTGGCAGATAAGAACATTTATGAGATGACGGCGATGTCAGTCAAGAAGCTGAACCTGTTTCTGGAGGAGCTTACGCTGACCAATCAGCAGCAGCTGATCGGCGAGCAGATTTTAAAGGAGATCCGTGCGCGCGTCGGGTTTTTGAATGAGGTCGGACTTGATTATCTTTCTCTCACAAGAGCAACCGGAACGCTTTCCGGCGGTGAGGCGCAGCGTATCCGTCTTGCAACGCAGATTGGATCTGGGCTTGTGGGGGTAGCGTATATTCTGGATGAGCCGTCGATCGGACTGCATCAGAGAGATAACGATAAGCTGCTCGGTGCGCTGAAAAATTTAAAAGAGCTGGGAAACACATTGATCGTTGTCGAGCATGACGAGGATACGATGCTTGCCGCCGATTATATTGTGGACATCGGACCGGGGGCGGGCTCGCATGGCGGCGAGGTTGTGGCATGCGGTACGGCAAAGGAGATCATGAAGAACAAAAAATCCCTTACAGGCGCGTATTTAAGCGGGCGCATTCAGATTCCCGTACCTGAGGAGCGCAGAACCCCGACCGGATATTTGACGATCCGGGGAGCAAAGGAGAATAATCTTAGGAATGTTGACGTGCAGATACCGCTTGGGATCATGACGTGTATCACCGGCGTGTCAGGTTCGGGAAAGAGTTCTCTGACAAACGAAATCCTCTATAAGCGGCTGGCGCGCGACCTGAACCGTGCGCGCTGTATACCGGGAAAGCACGACGAGATTCTTGGCATTGAGCAGCTCGATAAGGTGATCGATATTGACCAGTCCCCGATCGGAAGAACGCCGCGCTCCAATCCGGCGACCTACACGGGTGTTTTTGATATGATCCGCGATCTGTTTGCAGCAACGCCGGATGCGAAAGCGAAGGGTTATAAAAAAGGACGCTTCAGCTTCAATGTAAAAGGAGGGCGGTGCGAGGCGTGCTCCGGTGACGGTATTTTGAAAATTGAGATGCATTTCCTGCCGGACGTCTATGTGCCGTGTGAGGTCTGCGAGGGAAAACGCTACAACAGAGAGACACTGGAGGTCAGATATAAGGGAAAGAATATCTATGATGTGCTTGATATGACAGTGGAGGAAGCGCTGGAGTTTTTTAAGAATGTGCCGTCTGTGCACCGCAAGATACAGGCGCTGTATGACGTGGGACTTTCCTATATAAAGCTCGGACAGCCGTCCACGGAGCTTTCCGGCGGTGAGGCGCAGAGAATCAAGCTTGCCACGGAGCTTTCCAAGCGGAGTACGGGAAAAACGATCTACATTTTGGATGAGCCGACGACAGGACTGCACTTTGCAGACGTGCATAAGCTGATCGAGATTCTGCGCAGATTATCGGAAAGCGGGAATACAGTGGTTGTCATTGAACACAATCTTGAAGTCATTAAAACGGCGGATTATCTGATTGATATGGGGCCTGAGGGCGGAGACGGCGGGGGGACGGTCGTCGCACAGGGAACGCCGGAGCAGGTGGCGGAGATTTCGGAGTCTTATACCGGCCAATATGTGAAGAAATATTTAAAAAAATAAAGAAATTCTTATTTTTTTGAAAAAAACGGTATCAAGAGCAAAAAAGCCTTTGATAAATCCCATTTTTTGTATATAATAGTGCTGTATATGGAAAAATATGATTAAATGCGTCTCTGCGTCCATTTTGGGCAAAAGGGAGATATTTGACAATAGATCAGCACACAGAGAATGAAAGGGGCAGAAGGAAAGATGATGAGTACAGACATCGGTATTGATCTTGGTACTGCAAGCATATTGGTTTATATTAAGGGAAAGGGTGTCGTATTGAAGGAGCCGTCCGTAGTGGCGTTTGACCGCGATACGAATAAAATAAAGGCGATCGGAGAAGAAGCCAGATTGATGCTTGGAAGAACACCGGGCAATATCGTGGCGGTTCGTCCGCTCCGTCAGGGTGTGATCTCGGATTACACTGTGACAGAAAAGATGATCAAGTATTTTATTCAGAAGGCGATCGGCAAAAAGACTTTCCGCAAACCCCGCATCAGCGTCTGTGTGCCGAGCGGCGTCACAGAGGTGGAGAAGAAGGCGGTTGAGGATGCGACCTATCAGGCGGGCGCGCGTGAGGTGCAGATCATAGAGGAACCGATTGCTGCGGCGATCGGGGCAGGGATTGATATTACAAGGCCGTGCGGTAATATGATCGTGGACATCGGAGGCGGTACCGCAGATATTGCCGTTATTTCGCTCGGCGGTTCAGTTGTCAGCACATCTATTAAGATCGCAGGCGATGATTTTGACGAGTCGATCGTGCGTTATATGAGAAAGAAGCACAATCTTTTGATCGGAGAGAGAACGGCGGAGGACATCAAGATCAAGATCGGAACCTGTTTCCCGCTTGCACAGAATGACACCATGGATGTCAGGGGACGTAACCTTGTAACAGGACTGCCGAAGACGGTTACCGTGTCCTCCGAGGAGACGGAGGAGGCGCTCAGAGAGCCGGTGATGCAGATCGTTGAGGCGGTGCATTCCGTTTTGGAGAAGACGCCGCCGGAGCTTGCAGCCGACGTGGCTGACCGGGGGATTGTCCTGACCGGAGGAGGCGCTCTGCTGCGCGGTCTGGAGGAACTGATCGAGGATAAGACGGGAATTAATACGATGACGGCGGATGAGCCGATGACCTGTGTTGCGATCGGAACAGGTAAGTTTGTAGAATTTTTGGCTGGAAGACATGATGAGGATTAAGTTATCGGGCGTTTCTGCCGATATATAGATAAGTGGTAAGTCACAGAAGAAGGAGTAGGTTTATGGTAAAAGGATTGTATACCGCGTATACGGGAATGGTGAACGAGCAGCATCGTCTGAACGTGCTTTCCAATAACCTTGCGAACGCCGATACAAACGGCTACAAGAAAGAGGGAACGACGTCACAGACCTTTGCGGATGAGCTTGCAGTAAAGATCAAGGACAGCTCTTATTATAAGATGCCGCAGAGACTTGGCGGTATGAGTATGGGCGTGCATATTGGGGAGACCTATACCGATTACAGTGCGGGAAATTATCGTGTGACGGATAATGCGACTGATTTCGCATTAAAGGGAGATGGATTTTTTGCGATCTCCTATACGGATAAGGCTGGGAATTCATCGGTGAAGTATACGAGAGACGGCGCATTTACCATAAATACGCAGGGGTATCTGGTGACAAAGGACGGTGATTTTGTCCTGAATCAGAATGATGCGATGGCAGGAAATGTCAACGGCAGGATCCGTGTGAATCCAAATGAGAAGATTACGGTGGACGAGTTGGGAAATATTTTCCAGAACGGTCAGCAGATAACGACGATCGGTCATGTGGATTTTACTGATTATAATTATCTTGCAAAATTCGGAGAGAATCTGTATGATGTGGTGGAGGGAGGCACGATCGTTGCTTCCGATGCACAGGTATCACAGGGACTGATCGAGTCCTCCAATGTCAATGTTGTTTCGGAAATGGTGAATATGATCACGATCTCCAGAGCTTATCAGGCAGGACAGAAGGTCATCAATGCGGTGGACGAGACATTAGAGAAGGCCGTGAATCAGGTAGGACAAGTATAATAGCGGGAGGTAACTGACTTATGATGAGAGCACTTTATACCGGAGCGAGCGGTATGATTGCACAGCAGACCAATGTAGATAATATTTCGAATAATCTGGCGAATGTAAATACAGTCGGATACAAGCAGGAGAAAGCAGAATTTAAGTCTCTGCTGTATCAGACAATTCAGACGAGAACTACGACAGCCAACGGAGAGGAGAAGCCGATCCCTGCGCAGGTTGGTCTGGGAACGAGAATTGCTTCCACCACCTCGATTTATAAGCAGGGCGCAATGATCGCAAGCGAGAATGATACGGACTTTGCGATTGTGGGCGACGGATTTTTCGCGGTTCGAGGGGCAGACGGGGAGACTTATTATACCAGAGCCGGTAATTTCAACTGGGCAGTGGGTGTAAACGGTGTGACCTTGACAAATCCGGACGGGTATCCTGTACTGGATACGAATAATAACCCAATCGTATTGCCGGCTGGTGTTAGCTCAGGAAGCGTAAAGGTTTCTGAGGACGGAACATTTGGCTATATGAATGCAGATGGTGTTTATGTGCCGCTGAATCAGAGGATTGGCTTGTTCCAGTTTAATAATCCGGCAGGTCTTGACAAGATCGGAGATAATCTTCTGCAGGTAACGCCGGCATCCGGAAACCCGTTGAATGAGGCGACGAATGCAAATCTGATCCCAAGCAAGGTACGTCAGAATTTCCTTGAGGGCTCTAACGTACAGGTGGCAGATGAGATGGTAAATCTGATCATTGCGCAGCGTGCTTATCAGTTAAATTCAAAGGCAATTACATTGTCAGATGAGATGCTGGAGCAGGCAAATAATCTGAGAAGATAAAAAGCGAGGTAGCATATGAGTATTGCAATAGGCGGGATTTCGTCATTCGTGGATACGACACAGACAACAGCTGCGATGAATGAGGCAGACAAGCTTTCCAATTCTGCGAAAGGAATATCTTCTGAGACGACAGAGGATGAGCTGCTTGAGGTCTGCAAGGATTTTACTTCTTATTTTGTGGAAGAAATCATGAAGGAAGTAAAGAAAAATATGACATTAGAGGATGAGGAAAAGGATTCCTCAATTCAGACACTGACAGATTTTCATATGGATAGTACGATACAGGTATTGGCAGATGAAGTGATAGATCAGGTCGGTGGGGGCTTTACGCAGCAGCTTTATGAGCAGATGAAGCGGAATTATAATATTGAGTAAAATAGGGGCTGTCGCATGGAGGATAACTTTAATGCGGCAGCATTTTTTCTTTAAAAGGCAAGTTTATGGAATTTAAGCAAGAAAAAATGCTCTGCGGGAACGAGCGGCAGATAAAAAATACCGTACAGCGTGTGGTGATGTTTGAGAAGTGTGATGCTACTGCATGAAAGCATGTCTGGAGGTCATTGTTCATAAGGAGAGACGGAGAGTGGAAAAGCTGACGGGATATGTGGAGCATATCATTTATAGAAATACAGATAACGGTTATACGGTGTTGAACCTGGTCAGTAATGAGGAAGAAATTACATGTGTTGGAATTTTTTCGACGATTGCGGAAGGGGAAAATATTGAGGCAAGCGGGGAGTATACCGAGCATCCGACCTATGGCAAACAATTTAAGGTAGAGAGCTTTGAGGAAAAAGCGCCGGAGGATGAGGCAGCGATCGAGCGGTACCTGGGATCGGGTGCAATTCATGGGGTAGGGGCTGCGCTTGCGGCAAGGATCGTTCGGCGTTTTAAGGATGATACGTTTCGTATCATTGAGGAGGAGCCGGAACGTCTGGCAGAGATCAAGGGGATCAGCGAACGCAAGGCAATGGAGATCGCAGATCAGGTAAATCAGAAGCGTGATTTGCGTCAGGCGATGATATTCTTGCAGCAATACGGCATTACGATGAATCTTGCAGTTAAGGTATATCAGACCTATGGGCAGGAGATTTATGGAATTTTAAAAGAAAACCCATATCGTCTTGCCGATGATATTGCGGGGGTCGGCTTTCGGACTGCCGATGAGATTGCAGCGCGTGTCGGAATCCGTATGGATTCCGATTTTCGGATTCGCAGCGGGGTTCTTTATGTGTTACAGCAGGCTGCCGGAGAGGGGCATACATTTCTTCCGGTGGAGGAATTGACAAAGTGCGTCACGCAGCTGCTGGAGGTTTTGCCGGAGCAGATCGAGAAGCAATACGTGGACTTGGCGATCGAGCGAAAAATCATAATGAAGCAGAGTGAGGGAGAACAGACACAGATTTATGCGGCGTCCTTCTATTATATGGAAGCAAATACGGCGACAATGCTTCAGCAGCTAAACGTTAATTATGATGTGCCGGAAATTGAGATTGAACAGCGCATACGGGAGATTGAGAAGCAGACCGGAATGGAATTAGATGAGCATCAGGTGACAGCAGTAAAGGAGGCGGTGCGCAACGGACTTCTCGTGATCACGGGAGGACCGGGAACGGGAAAGACAACAACGATCAATACCATCATCAAATATTTTGAACTGGAAGGAATGGATATATTTCTGGCTGCCCCGACCGGGAGAGCGGCGAAGCGTATGAGTGAGACAACCGGCTTTGAGGCGCGGACTGTGCATCGTATGCTGGAGCTGAATGGCGGTGTTGAGGGGAGTGCAGGCTTTGAGCGTAATGAGCAGAATCCTCTGGAGACGGATGTTATCATTGTGGATGAAATGTCGATGGTAGATATTACGTTGATGCACTCTCTGCTGAAGGCGATCCCGGTTGGTACAAGGCTGATTCTCGTGGGAGACGTTAATCAGCTTCCAAGTGTGGGTCCTGGGAGTGTTCTGCGGGATATTATCCGCTCTCATGCCTGCAATGTGGTGATGCTGACGAAGATTTTCCGGCAGGCGTCTACCAGTGATATTATTGTAAATGCGCATAAGATCAATCAAGGGGAAGAAGTATCCTTAGATAATAAGAGCATGGACTTCTTTTTCTTAAAGAGATATGATGCAGATGTCATTATCAACGTGGTACTTCAGCTGATCAAGCAGAAGCTTCCGAAGTTTGTGGATGCGTCGCCCTATGATATTCAGGTGCTTACGCCAATGCGTAAGGGATTGCTGGGGGTGGAGCGTCTAAATAGTATTTTACAGCAATATTTGAATCCTCCGATGAAAAATAAGCTGGAGAAGGAGCAGGGAAACATTGTTTTCCGGGAAGGCGATAAGGTCATGCAGACGAAAAATAATTATCAGCTTTCATGGGAGATACGCACGAAGCTCGGCCTATGCGTGGAGCAGGGCACAGGAGTGTTTAACGGAGATATGGGCGTGATCCGTGAAATCAACGATTTTGCGGAGACAATGACGGTTGAGTTTGAGGAAGGGAGGAAGGTGGAATATCCCTATAAGCTGCTGGAGGAATTGGAGCTTGCCTATGCGATCACCATACATAAATCGCAGGGGAGCGAATATCCGGCAGTCGTGATTCCGCTTTTGTCGGGTCCATCTATGCTGATGAACCGGAATCTGCTCTATACAGCGGTGACACGCGCCCGAAAGTGTGTCACGCTTGTGGGAAATGACGCGGCGTTTGTGCAGATGATTCAGAATATCTCGCAGCAGAAGCGCTACAGTGGACTTGCGGAGCGGTTGCGGGAGCAGTAAAATGACGGCAGAGGTTATACTGCGGATAGAGGAAGGCGTCTGAAAATAAAGCACAAAAGGAGGAGGAAGCCATGAGACGTGGGGATGGTTTTTGGAACAAGAGTGACGGGAATGCAAGCGGTTGGCGTATGCTGTTGCCGATCGTCATTGTTGCGGTATTGCTCGTGATTGTAGTTACAGCTTTTATAAAGATGAGTCAGGGAAAGGATTCTGCGGAGGAAAAATCTGTGCTCTCGACGGAGATTGACAATGTGGAAACTACAGAGGTGAATACGCAGGAGACGGCAAACATCCCGGTTACTGATCATGGGGAAGATCCGCAGAATGTGTTTGAGGGAGCGATGACGGCAGGAGAGAATGACGGAGAGGCTGCGCCGACAGTGCTTTCGGCGGAGACTGCGACCGAGCTTTCAGGTAAGAGTCTCGGAATTGATGTATCAAAGTATCAGGGTACGATAGATTGGAAGCAGGTTGCGGACAGTGGCATTGAGTTTGCAATGGTGCGCGTCGGCTATCGGACGCTTGAAACAGGGGAAATCTGCGAGGATACGAATGCGAGATATAATATGCAGGAGGCACAGGAGAACGGGATGAAGGTCGGGGCATATTTCTTTTCTACGGCGGTCACGGAGGACGAAGCCAGGGCAGAAGCGGACTGGGTTGCCGATCTGATCGCGCAGTATCAGATTACCTATCCGGTAGCCTATAACTGTGAGGGCTTCACAAATCCGAAAAGCCGCCAATATGACCTGACGCAGAGTGAACGTACGGATATTGCAGATGCGTTCTTAAAACGTATTTATGAGCGCGGTTACACACCGATGTTCTATGCGGCAAAAAATGAGATGGAGGGAGATGCGCAGTGGGACACTTCAAGGCTGCAGCAGTCCTATAAGCTCTGGATGGCGTGGTATCCGGACGGGATTACGCCGCTGGATGAGGGGACGGACAGCTATGCGGACGGATTTGCCATGTGGCAGTATACAAATAAGGGCAGTGTGGCGGGAGTGCCGGAACCGGTGGACGTCAACGTAGCATATTTCACCTATGAGGGGACGGCGGACGCAAAGAGCGACATTGCACCGGAGAGTGTGGAAGCTGACGCGGAGGCATTGATGGATTTTACGGAGGTGAATGAGACAGTTACGGCGAAGGAAAAGACAAACCTGCGTGATATTCCAAGTCAGGGGGCGGACAGCGTGGTACAGGCGGTGCTGGCAAACGGGGAGACGGCAACCCGTACAGGCGTTAGTGACAGCGGCTGGTCGCGCATTGTTTATAACGGGCAGACGTATTATGCAGTTTCTAATTATCTGACCACAGATCTGAATTACCGGATGCCGGATGAGGGTACAACGACGGATGAAGGAGACGGTCTTAAGACGAAGTTTAAGGCGGTGAATGACAGTGTGACGGCAAAGATCGAGGTCAATCTGCGGACGATGCCGAGCGTAACTCATCCGGATTCTGCGGTTGCTGCCGTTCTCCATAACGGGGAGACTGTGACGAGAACCGGAATCAATGAGGAATATGGCTGGTCAAGAGTGGAGTACAACGGGCAGACACTGTACTGCATCAGCAGCTATCTGACAGGCGCACAATAAAGATAAGGACCTGTTTTGACGAGTGAGTTTTGTCTGAAAAATGAGTTCTTGTTTTTGAAAAAATAAAAAATCCGGGAGGAATCCTTAAATACCAGGGTTTCTCTCGGATTTTTATTGACATAAGAGCGGTTCGCGAAGCGTGTCGCTCGTTGTTTATCTAAGTGCAGGTTATAAAGCAAGCATACGATTGCATTTAAATGAGCTTCATGCGCTTGCGGGGTCTCTTGGAGGCAGGCGCTTCCTGCGGACTGTCATCTGCAAGGAAGGAGGTGTCTGCAAGGAGTGCGTCCATTGTCTGCTGCTGGAGCTCCTGCTGCTTACGCTGTGCGATCGCAAGCTTGCGTCTGCGGAAACGTTCTGCCGTCTCCTGAATATATTTGTCAGCAACAAAATGCTTTAATGTCTCCTCGTCGATCGCAATACGGTTATCCATTGTTTTCATAATATCAATGATATGGAGCGATTTGCCGATAACCGGATCGCTCAGATCATAGATAACGTTGTTTGAGAACTTTAGGATCATCGGTCGTGTAAAGTCTGCAGCGTTTTCCTCCAGAACAAGCGCCTTTTCTCCGTCGGAGAGGTCTACACACGAGCCGGTCGGCAGGATATGGATACACTCTGCCAGCGCATTGACCACCAACGGATTGTAGATACTGTTATGCTTATGAAGGAAGGTCATGGCTGCAACCTCGGAAACAGGAGGATTATTGATATTCATTGCGGTCAGGCGGTCGAACCGATCCGCAGCCTTTAAAATATCGCGCAGCAGTTTCACATTATCTGCAGGCTCCTTGATCTTAAGCGTCTGACTTCCCTGGAAAATAATCTGCTGGATGATCTCAAGCGAGGTCTTGGGGAGCTCGCATTCCTCGTAGCGCGGACGTATCGTCTCATAGCCCCGCTCGAGGTTCATCTGAATAAAGCTTAAGTCGCTTTCTGTAAGATCATCACCCTTATCCAGCACAGACTGCGGCACATAAAGGTAGCCGAAATCGTAAAGCAGAGCAGCTGTAATAAGCGCGCGTGATTCCTCCTGCGGAAGCTGCATCTGATTGGAGATCATTGCAGTAAGGATCGCAACGCTGATGGAATGCTTATATACAAAATCCGCTGAGCTGCGCAGCGTCTGTGTGAAATTGAGCTTATGATCCAAAACACCGTAATGAGACTGGATATCATTGACCAGGTCAAGCAGTGTGGAAGGTGTGAGATTACGCTTCAGCCTGTCCATGTTATCCTTCAACTTAAACATATAGATGGTCTGGAACTGTTCAAATTCCAAATCCTCTCTTGAGAGCGGCGGCAGGGGTTCTGCCGGCTCAAGAATAAAAATTCCGATGAGACCGAAATTTTCAATGCTGTTGATACCCTGTAAGGTAAGTCTTGTGTCTCTTTCATAAAGAAGAACGCCCATCCGGTTATAGATCGGCTTTGCCAGACGCATGCCCGGCTTTAGGTCAGCAGTTTTAATAAATTGCATAAACAATCCCCCCGTTCAATACCAATGTAAGATATAATGTCCACATTATACCATATTGAAAGGTTAAATACAATCTGTTAGAATAAGTATATCATTATCTTTTTGAGGAAAGGGAATACATATGAAGCATATTCTGTGGAAAAGAATTTTGAGCGCAGTGCTGGTGCTTGGAATGCTTTCCGTCAACACATCCTATGCCAAGACGACGCAGCAGAATATTGAGGATGCAAAGAATCAGATCAACAGTCTGCAGCAGCAGAAGGAGGAAGCGCAGGAGGAAGTAGATGATATTTCCGATAAAAAGGGTCATATCGAGGCAAACCTAAACGGGTTAAATGGGGAGCTTCAGAGCATCGCTTCCTCGATGAATGAACTGGAGAGTGAAATAGAGACGAAGGAGACCGAGATTGCACAGGCGCAGGACGAGCTTGCGGCTGCAGAGCTCCGTTCTAAGGAGCAGTACGAGGATATGAAGGTCAGGATCCGTTTTATCTATGAAAACAGCACAGCGTCCGCATGGCAGACGTTGTTTGAAGCTTCTTCGATGAAGGATTTTTTAAACCGGACCGAATATATTTCGCAGATCAATACCTATGACAGGCAAAAGCTGGAGGAATTCCAGCGGATACAGCAGGAAATTGCCAAGCAGAAGGCGGGGCTGGAAGCGGATATGGAAGCGCTTGTCGCGATGCAGGATGAGATGAAGCAGAATCAAAAGCGCGTCAACAGCCTGATCAGCACGGCGCAGGCAAATCTTGCGCAGACAAATGAGGAGCTTGCACAGGCGCAGGGAGATGTAAACGAGCTGGAGAAGAAGCTTGCGGATATGATCGCCTATGAGCAGAAGCTGGAGGAGCAGAAGGCACGCGAGGACGCGGCGCGTTTAGAGGCAATCAAGCAGCAGGAACAGGAGGATACCTCCGGCGTGGTCTATGTGCCGACAGACAGTGACGCATATCTTTTGGGAGCGATCATTCAGTGCGAGTCTGAGGGGGAGCCTTATGCAGGGAAGCTCGCGGTGGGAAGCGTCGTTTTAAATCGTGTAAAAAGTTCCTATTTTCCGAATACCATATCGGGCGTGATCTATCAGAGCGGGCAGTTTTCTCCGGTTGCGAGCGGCCGTCTTGCCTATCGTCTGCAGGCGGGGGTAAACAATGAGTGTCTTCAGGCAGCGCAGGAGGTCTTAAATGGCAACATCACCTTAAACTGCCTGTACTTCCGCAGAAATAACGGGATCATTCAGGGTACGGTCATCTGCAATCATGTATTTTATTAAGAACAGAGGGCAATTTTGTGGAAAATACACAAGAATTGCCCTTTTCTTTTAAAATAGGAGCTGATTTTCATGATAAATTTTTAACAAAGTATGAGAGCGAAAGCAGACAAAATCAAACTTTACAATTATGAAAAAAACAGAAAGTTATTGCATTTACAAAAGAAATATGGTAGCATGAAAAAGTAGCAGAAACCTAGAAAAACGCTGATTATGAAAAAGGACCATGGCTGAGGAAATAGGGGAAAACAGAGGGCTCAGACATGGTTGTGTGTTTTATTTTTTTACAAAAAGATTGTTAAAAAATTAACAACTATTTTTGGCGAATTTTATTTAGAGAAGAATACATATTCTCTGCAAAAGAACAGGGTTTTGTGCGAACAGGGAAAGGAGAATTCAAAATGGCAAAGAAAGTAGTTTTGGCAGGTGCATGCCGTACCGCTATTGGTAAAATGGGTGGAGCATTAAGCAATACTCCGGCAGCAGATTTAGGGGCAATCGTTATTAAAGAAGCATTACAGAGAGCGGGGGTAAAACCGGAGCAGGTAGATGAGGTCATGATGGGATGCGTCATTCAGGCGGCACAGGGACAGAACGTTGCCCGTCAGGCATCGATCAAGGCAGGGCTCCCGATCGAGGTTCCGGCTGTGACGCTTAACGTTGTCTGCGGTTCCGGTCTGAAATGCGTAAATGAGGCAGCTGCTATGATCATGGCAGGCCAGGCAGATATTGTTGTTGCCGGCGGCATGGAGAACATGTCTATGGCTCCGTATGCTATGACGAAGGCTCGTTTTGGCTATCGTATGAATAATGCGACGATCATCGATACAATGGTAAACGATGCGTTAACAGATGCATTCAACCATTATCACATGATGATCACTGCAGAGAATGTATGTGATAAATATGGTATTACACGCGAGGAATTGGATGAGTTTGCAGCAAGCAGCCAGCAGAAATGCGAGAAGGCTCTGGCAGAGGGCAAATTTAAGGATGAGATCGTTCCGGTTCCGGTGAAGGTAAAGAAGCAGGTGGTTGATTTTGTAACAGATGAGGGTCCTCGTGCAGGTACGACAGCCGAGTCTCTATCGGGCTTAAAGTGCTGTTCAGGAAAAGAGGGCGGACTTGTAACCGCAGGAAATGCATCCGGTATTAATGACGGTGCGGCTGCGATCGTTGTGATGAGCGAGGAGAAGGCAAAGGAGCTTGGGGTAACCCCGATGGCTACATGGGTTGCCGGAGCTCTCGGCGGCGTAGAGCCTGAGATCATGGGTGTAGGACCTGTTGCTTCTACGAGAAAGGTATTCGAGAGAACAGGACTTACCATTGACGACATTGATCTTGTAGAGGCAAACGAGGCGTTTGCAGCGCAGTCTATCGCGGTAGCAAGAGATTTGAACTTTGATATGTCAAAGGTAAATGTCAACGGAGGCGCGATCGCCCTCGGACATCCGGTAGGAGCATCCGGCTGCCGTATTCTTGTGACATTGCTGCATGAGATGCAGAAAAGAGATGCTAAGAGAGGTCTTGCTACTTTATGTATCGGCGGCGGTATGGGCTGCTCGACGATCGTTGAGAGAGACTAAAGTCGTTTCAGTCTGCGGAAGACGTTCGGCGCTGCATAAATGGGCGGCGTCCGGACGTCGGAAGCTTTTAGATTAGGAAGGGTTCAAGGAACCGGAAAATAAACCTGACAGGAGGATATAAGCATGAAGGTAGGAGTTATTGGTGCGGGAACTATGGGACAGGGCATCGCAAAGGCATTTGCACAGGTAGAGGGCTATGAGGTAGCTCTTTGCGACATCAAGCAGGAATGGGCAGACGCCGGCAAGGAGAAGATTGCCAAAGGCTATGCAAGACTTGTGGAAAAAGGAAAAATGACACAGGAGGCAGCAGATGCGATCGTTGCAAAAATCACAGCGGGATTAAAAGAAAATCTTTGCGCTGACTGCGATCTGATCGTTGAGGCTGCTTTTGAGGATATGGGCGTAAAGAAAACGACGTTCCAGGAGCTTGATAAGATTGCAAAGCCGGAGTGTATTTTTGCATCGAACACATCAAGCCTTTCCATCACGGAGATCGGAAACGGTTTGACACGTCCGATGGTTGGTATGCATTTCTTTAATCCGGCAGACCGTATGAAGCTGATCGAGGTTATCGCAGGTGTGAACACGCCGGAGGAGACGGTTGAGGCGATCAAGAAGATTTCCGCAGAAATCGGCAAGACGCCGGTACAGGTCAATGAGGCGGCAGGCTTTGTGGTAAACCGTATCTTGATTCCGATGATCAACGAAGCTGCATTTATCAAAATGGAAGGCGCTTCTGACATCGCGGGTATTGATGCAGCGATGAAGCTTGGAGCGAACCATCCGATGGGACCGCTTGAGCTTGGAGATTTTATCGGTCTTGACATCTGCCTTGCAATTATGGATGTTCTTTATAAGGAGACAGGCGACAGTAAGTACCGCGCATGTCCGCTGCTCCGCAAGATGGTTCGCGGCGGCAATCTTGGCGCTAAGAGCGGAAAAGGATTTTATGTATACAACGCTGACCGTACAAAGACTCCGGTTGATGCGCAGTAATATTAAAATTGATGGAGGAATTTAAATCATGGATTTCACTTTAGACAAGAAACATGAAATGGCGCGTTCTCTGTTCAGAGAGTTTGCCGAGAACGAAGTAAAGCCGCTGGCGCAGGAAGTGGACGAGACAGAAAAGTTTCCTGCCGAGACCGTTAAGAAAATGCAGAAGCTTGGCTTTTTGGGGATTCCGGTACCAAAGGAGTACGGCGGTCAGGGCTGCGATCCGCTTACATATGTGATGTGCGTGGAGGAGCTGTCCAAGGTATGCGGTACGACAGGTGTTATCGTATCGGCACATACGTCGCTGTGCATTGACCCGATTTTGACTTATGGTACCGAGGAGCAGAAGCAGAAGTATGTCAGACCGCTGGCATCCGGCGAGAAGCTCGGCGCATTCGCGCTCACAGAGCCGGGAGCAGGTACAGATGCGCAGGGAACACAGACCAAGGCAGTGCTGGACGGCGATGAATGGGTATTAAACGGCTCCAAGTGCTTTATCACAAACGGTAAAGAGGCAGATGTTTATATCGTGATCGCTGTTACGAGCGTAGAGGAAGATAAGAGAGGAAGAAAGAAAAAGAGATTTTCTACCTTTATCGTTGAGAAGGGAACACCGGGCTTTTCCTTTGGAACAAAGGAGAAGAAGATGGGTATCCGCGGATCTTCTACCTACGAGCTGATTTTTGAGGACTGCAGGATCCCGAAGGAGAATCTGTTAGGCGCGCAGGGAAAAGGCTTCCCGATCGCAATGCACACATTAGACGGCGGACGTATCGGTATTGCTGCACAGGCGCTTGGTATTGCTGAGGGAGCATTAGAGAGAGTCATTGCTTATACAAAAGAGAGAAAGCAGTTCGGACGCTCAATCGCTGCACAGCAGAATACACAGTTTAAGCTGGCAGATATGGCGACAAGAGTTGAGGCAGCACAGCTGCTTGTTTATAAGGCAGCAATGGCAAAGGGAAATCAGAAGGTATATTCGGTTGAGGCGGCAAAGGCAAAGCTTTTTGCAGCGGAGACTGCAATGGCAGTGACAACCGAGGTGGTACAGTTGTTCGGCGGCTACGGCTACATCAGAGAGTACGATGTAGAGCGTATGATGCGTGATGCGAAGATTACCGAGATTTATGAGGGAACCAGCGAGGTTCAGAGAATGGTAATCGCAGGCTCATTACTGAAGTAGTCAAAAAATAAGAATAAGGAGTGATAATACCGTGAAGATAGTTGTATGTATAAAGCAGGTACCGGACACAAAGGGCGGCGTGAAATTTAACCCGGATGGCACCTTAGACAGAGCTGCGATGCTTAGTATCATGAATCCGGATGATAAGGCAGGACTTGAGGCTGCGCTCCGGTTAAAGGAACAGTATGGGGCAGAGGTGACTGCCGTGACAATGGGACTTCCAAAGGCTGACGAGGTGCTGCGTGAGGCACTGGCAATGGGCGCTGATAAGGGAATCCTGATCACAGACCGTGTATTGGGCGGTGCGGATACATGGGCAACCTCCATAACGATTGCAGGAGCCATCCGTAATTTAGAGTATGATCTGATTATTACAGGACGTCAGGCAATCGACGGTGATACTGCACAGGTTGGACCTCAGATTGCAGAGCACTTGGGCTTACCGGTGATTTCCTATGCACAGGATATTAAGGTGGAAGGCGATTCTGTGATCGTACAGCGTCAGTATGAGGACAGATACCACGAATTAAAGGCAAAGATGCCGTGTCTTGTCACTGCACTTTCTGAGTTAAATCAGCCGCGCTACATGACGCCGGGCGGAATTTTCGATGCCTATGACAAGGAAATAACTGTATGGGGCAGAGCAGACTTAAAGGATGTAGACGATTCTGATCTTGGTTTAAAGGGTTCTCCGACAAAGATTGCAAAGGCTTCAGATAAGGTGCGCAAGGGCGCTGGTGAGAAGGTGGTACTTGACACGGATGAGGCAGTTGCTTACTTGATGGGTAAATTCAAAGAGAAACACGTAATCTAATTATATAAGGAAAAGTGGTGAATAAAATGGCTTTAGAAGAATTTAAGGGAGTATTTGTCTTTGCGCAGCAGGTTGACAATGTATTAGACGGAGTTGCATTTGAATTACTCGGAAAAGGAAAAGAGCTGGCAAAGGACTTAAACACAGAGGTAACGGCAGTATTAATTGGATCAGGCGTGAAGAATCTTGCAGATGAGCTTGCAGTGTACGGCGCTGAGAAGGTTATCGTTGTAGACGATCCTGAGTTAAAGGAGTACAGAACAGAGCCATATGCACATGCACTGGCATCCGTCATCAATGAGTATAAGCCGGAAATCGTTCTCGTTGGAGCAACGGCGATCGGACGCGACCTTGGACCGACCGTATCTGCGCGTGTGAAGTCAGGATTAACAGCAGACTGTACGGTTCTGGAGATTGGCGACTACCCGCTGAATGCAGCGCCGGGACAGGAGCAGTTACATAACCAGCTTCTCATGACGCGTCCGGCATTTGGCGGAAACACGATCGCTACGATTGCATGTCCGTACAACCGTCCGCAGATGGCGACGGTACGTCCGGGCGTTATGCAGAAGATCGAACCGATTGAGGGAGCGAAGGCAAATGTGGTAGATTTCAAGGCAGAGTTCAAGCCGAATGACCGCTATGTTGAGATTTTAAACATTGTCAAGGCAGTGAAGAATACAGCGAACATTATGGACGCTAAGATTTTAGTATCGGGCGGACGCGGTGTAGGCTCAAAAGAGAACTTCAAGATGTTAGAGGAGCTGGCAGAGGTGCTTGGCGGTACGGTTAGCTGCTCCCGCGCAGTTGTGGAGAACGGCTGGCAGCCGGTGGACCTTCAGGTGGGGCAGACCGGTAAGACAGTACGTCCGCAGATTTATTTTGCAATCGGTATTTCCGGCGCAATCCAGCATGTTGCAGGTATGGAGGAGTCTGATCTTATCGTTGCGATCAATAAGGATGAGGATGCGCCGATCTTTGATGTTGCAGATTATGGTCTTGTCGGAGACTTAAGGAAAATCGTTCCGGCACTGACGGCTGCATTACGCACAGAGCTTGGCAAATAAAAAATAAAAGACCTGAGGCAGGCGAAGGCTGTCTCAGGATTTATAAAAATGGTGAAGGGCTTTGAGCCGTTGGACGGCAGAAGACCCGACATTGAAAAACATGAATAAGAAAAGAGGAAAAGACTATGAAACAGTCAAAGCTTTCTACGAAGTATCTTGTGGAACTGGCACTGCTTGTCGCAGTTATCCTGCTCATGGCTTTTACCCCGATTGGTTATATCAAGACATTGGGACTTGAGATCACCTTGATCGTGATACCGGTTGCGGTAGGTGCTGTGACGCTTGGTCCGGCAGGCGGCGCAATTTTGGGCGGCGTATTTGGAGTTACAAGCTTTATTCAGTGCTTTGGAATGAGCGCTTTTGGAACGATATTGCTTGGTGTTAATCCGTTTTTTACATTTTTGGTATGTGTGCCGACCCGTATTTTAGAGGGGTGGCTGACAGGATTGATCTATCAGGGATTGCGTAAGTCGTCTCTGAAATCAGAGGTTTCTGTTACGCTGGCAAATCTTTGCTGTCCGCTGTTGAACACTGCGTTGTTTATGGGAACGCTGGTGGTGCTTTTTGCAGGAACGATGCGAGAGCAGTTTGGTATGACGAAGGTAATACCGTTTATTGTGACATTTGTTGGAATCAATGGAGTGGTGGAGGCAATCGTGTGCTTTCTTGTGGGAACAGGTGTCTCTATTTCATTGAAAAAGGCATTGCATCATAATTAATAGAAAAACAGAGGGTGCTGCTCTATAGGTAATTTCTATCTATGGAGCAGCACCTTCTGTTTTTCTGCAAACCATCTCAATCCGGCACTTGGAAAAAATGCTAAGATGGTGTATAATAACGGCACATGCAAGGGCATGTTTGTAACATAGATTTATGAGAGAGGAGGGCATATTATGCCAGAGAATAGCAGCTGCAGCAGTGCATCAAGCTGCAGCAGAGAGAGCTGTGAGGGATGTCCCAGCAGCCAGAAGGGAAATGGGATCGGAAAGGAGCCGATGAATGCGGCTTCCAATGTTAAGAAAGTCATTGGTATTGTCAGCGGAAAAGGGGGCGTCGGTAAGTCTTTTGTGACAGCGTCCTTAGCTTGTGCCATGAGCAAAGCCGGATATAAGGTTGGAATTATGGATGCGGATATTACGGGTCCATCGATTCCGAAGATGTTCGGTGTGCATGGGCAGACCTACGGGACCGAGGATGGCATGATACCGTTAGAGACTGCGGGAGGCATAAAGCTGATGTCTGTCAATCTTCTTTTGGAGGATGAGGAAGCTCCGGTTATTTGGAGAGGACCGGTGATTGCAGGTGTTGTCAAGCAGTTCTGGAATGAGACAGTATGGGGAGAGCTTGATTATCTCTTTGTGGATATGCCGCCCGGAACGGGGGATGTCCCGCTGACGGTGTTCCAGTCGCTTCCGGTGGACGGCATTGTTGTTGTGACTTCTCCGCAGGAGCTGGTACAGATGATCGTGAAAAAGGCGTACAACATGGCGCAGATGATGCATATTCCGGTGCTGGGACTGATCGAGAATTTCAGTTATCTGAAATGTCCGGACTGCGGCAGGGAGATTCAGCTGTTTGGCGAAAGCCACATTGAGGATGTGTCAAAGGCGCTTGATGTGCCGGTATTTGGAAGGCTTCCGCTTGATCCTGCCTATGCGCAAAAGGCAGACGCTGGCGAGTTCGAGTCGCTTGAAAACCCGCATCTTGAGACTGCGGTGGAAAAGCTTAAGAAGCTGAACGCATAAAATCAACCACTTACATGTAAAAATCAACCTCTTGGTGTAAAGCTATTTACATCGGGAGGTTGTTTTTTTATACTAAAGGCAGGTCAGAGACGGAGGGGATGAGGAGTAGGAAATGAAAATAAGAATCGAGATAGAGGAGGGGATCGCGGAGGAAGAAGTAGTGATCCGATGCAGGGGGCTGACAAAGGAGGTGACGGCGATCCAGAGAGCAGTCAGTAATCTGACAAATCTGACAGAGCGGTTTCCGTTTTATCAGGGAAATACGGAGTATTATCTGCCGCTGGAGGAAATTCTGTTTTTTGAGACGGATGAGAAGGGGGTATGCGCACATACAGGGAACGAATTGTATCGGACAAAATATAAGCTTTATGAGCTTGAGGGGCTATTGCCGGTGAGTTTTATGCGGGTATCAAAATCTACTATATTGAATACAGAGCATATTTATTCTATCAGTCGGAATTTCACTGCTTCCAGTGTGGTTGCATTTGATGGAACACATAAGCAGGTATTTGTATCGCGTTATTATTACAAGCCGTTAATCAGCAAATTAGAAGAAAAGAGGTTTTATCATGAAAAGCAGTAAAATATTCTGGGGTATCTTTTTTATTCTTGCAGCAGTTTATGTTGTGGTCAGTAAATTTGGAATCCTGCCGGACGTCGGAGTGTTCAGCATTATCCTGACAGTTTTTTTGCTCTGGATGCTTTTGGAGGGAATCCGTAATGTAAATTTTTACGGTATTTTATTTTCGATTGCGGGATTTTGCATCGTGTATGACGATCAGCTCGGGATCACGGAGCTGACCCCGTGGACGGTGCTTGGTGCGGCGCTTTTGGGAAGTATCGGGCTGTCGATGGTCTTTGGCGGCTGCAGAAGAAAAAAAAGGATACAGAAGTTTCGGGGTGTGGGCTATGCCGGGAACAGCAATGAGCAGTGTACCGGAGAGCAGCTTTGCTGTGAAAATAACTTTGGTTCGGCGATCCGCTACATCAATTCCGACAATTTCAAAAGTGCGAAAATTGAAAATAATTTCGGCTCGCTGTCCGTCTATTTTGACAATGCAGTGGTGCAGAGCGGCACGGCGATGGTGAATGTCGAGAGCAATTTTGGAGAGGTTCACCTGTACATTCCAAAGGAGTGGCGGGTTCAGAATAATCTGGAGCACTCGTTCGGAACGATCCGTGAGGACGGCAGCAGTATCGGCAGCAGCGTTACGGTTTTTTTTCTGAATGGCTCTGCAAATTTTGGAGTCATCACAATTCATTATGTATAAGGAGAAAGGGGAAGCAGTATGGACAGAATGGAAAGGAAAAGAGAGGAGTTTGGAACGGCTGGCGTAGAAAAGTTTCGTGTTGATGCAGACAGTGCGACCGTTACCGTCAAAATGTGGGAGGAACCGCAGATCTGCGTGGAGGCAGAGCTGGAGCAGGGAACAGAATATGAGAGCGCTGTCTTTGGCGATACATTTCAGGTATTCTGCCGCAGGAAAATGAAGGGCAGCAGCTTTTGGACGAGAAGCGCAGGAGGCGGCACACGTCTGACGATTTTTTTGCCGCGGGAAAAGCGCTATCAGGAGGCGGAATTTTCCATTGGAGCAGGAAAGCTGTATATGAAGGAGGCAGCGCCTGATTGTGACAAGGTCAGCATCGAGACGGGCGCGGGTAATGTGGAAGCGGGCACGGTGCTTGCGAAGGAGCGCATGGATGTGGAAGTCGGCGCGGGCGATGTGAGACTTGGGCATGTGCAGACGCCGGAGCTGAATGTAAGCTCGGGGGTGGGGCACTTTACTATATCCGGCAGAGTGTCTCGTATCCTGAATGTGGATAACGGCGCAGGTGGAGGAAGCATTGTACTGGAAGGAAACGAAGGAGATTACTGTTATAGCGTGAGCAGCGGCGTCGGAAGCGTCAGAGTGAATGGAAATCATATCGGCGGTATCGGCGGAGGGTACAAGGCCGGTAATCCGGGGGCAGCGGGTATGATCAATGTGAGCAGCGGCGTTGGAAAAGTGGATATTCAGATTGGATGAAAAGACCCTGCGGGGTCTTTTTTGAGTATGGGGACTTTGCTCCTACAAACGCGATCCCTCGAAGGCTTTCAAGTGAAATTCTTTTCATTTACAATTTTAATAAACGGTTAGTGATAAAAAGCCGATTCTGTGATATGATTTTGGGGAGGGAGAAAACGAGGAAGGACAAGATGAGATGATGGGGATGAGAGGGAATAAAATGGGGAAAAGCCTGTATGTGTGGATTCGTTCTTTTTTGCTGACGTTAAGCCTGCTTTGTGCGGGAATGCTTCTGCTGATGAACTGGATGGTGCATTCTTTTTTCAATGAAATTATGCAGCTAAACCATAGGCTGATCGCAAACATACAGACAGGCATTGATATTCGGCTGAACGATATTGATAATTTTATGGCACAGCTGTCATTAAATCAGAACAATCTGTATCTGTCCAAGCTGGGGGGGCAGCAGGAGCCTAGAGTGGAGCAGATGATCGCGATGTACCAAAGCTTGAATGAGTACAAGCTGTCCAATGCTTTTGTGGAGAGTATTTGTATTTATTATCCAAAGCTTGATTATGTGGTCGGGGACGTTGGGTATTTTCCGACGCGGCAGTATTATATGTTGTCAAACGAGCAGGATGACACAGGCTACCGGGAATGGATGGAGCAAATTGCACAGAGGGAGTACAGCGGATATTATTTCCAAAAGGATGCCGGCGGTGAATGGAATTTATATTTATCGAAATGGCTGCCTTATAATGAGTCGGGAGAGAAAAATGCGATTTTAACTGTCTTAATCCAAAAAAGCGAGGTAGAGCGCATCTTAAAGAGTGATAAATATGCCGAAAATAATTCTTTAAATGCGATCATAGGGACAAACGGGAGTATTTATGCGTTTAGTGGAAATGAGGAGCAGCGGGCATGGATGGAGAAGGTCTTGCAAAATGAGGAAAAAGCGGAGTACATAGAGGCAGGACAATATTCCGGCTGTGTGCAGAAGTCAGAGTTTTACGATCTGTCATATGCAACAATGTATGATCGGAAGCAGATTCTGCAAAATGCCTTTTTTGTGCGAAATATGGCATACATCGTCATGGTGCTGTGCGTGGCGTTTGCAAGCGCACTGTTTTGGATGCTGGGACGGCGGAATAACCGTCCCGTGAGAACTATTTTAGACAAGCTGTATATCAGCGGTGACAGACAGACAAAGGATGAGTATGCGCTCATCGAGAGCAGTATAGAGGCGATGCTGGAAAATGATCAGCTGAGCCAGCGGAAGCTGCAGGAACAGAGAGACACGATGGCGGGGATGTTTCTGTATCATGTTCTGGCCGGGGAGGAGAAAAATAATTCCGTTATTTTTGCCGCGATGCAGAGGTTTGGACTTTCGCTTGAGTATGCGCTGTTTCAAGTGATGCTGTTTCGCGGAAAAACCGAACTACTGGGAGAGGAGATCAAAATCATGCTCGGGCGGGCGCAGGAGAGTGCGCGAAGGTGCGGAAAGAAAATGGAGCTGCTCGCAACAGAGTTCCGTGGTGATTTTGTTCTCCTGCTCCACATGGAGGAAGCGCTGGGAGAAGATGAAGAAAAAAGCCTGACTGACGCGATCCTTCTGGCGGGCGAGGAGCTTAAGGGCGGCGGCAGACTCTTTATCGGAAGAAGCTATGATACGATGTCGCACATTATTTTAAGCTACCAGCAGGCAAGATTTCTGGCGGAGACCAAGCAGGCGGGGGGAGAAAGGATTATCCGGTTTACGGCGGATATGGAGCTGCCGAAGCAGGAGGAGAAGGAGCAGTCTGCTGTGATGCCGGAGTTTGAGATGGCGATGCTGGAGGGAAATTACGAGGGAGCGAGAAAGCAGGTAGACCGGATTTTTAACCAGTATATTGAAAATGACCACCATATTTTTACTGCGCGGGCGAAAAAATATGCGGTGATCCACTCCCTGCTTGAGGCGATGGAGCGGACGCCGGAGCTGGGGGATAAAAGAGAGGCGTATATTCTGAAATTGCAGGATGCAAAGGATCACAGGATGCTGCTTGAGACGATGCACGAAATCTTTGCCGCTCTGACAGAGGTGCAGAGTAACAGGCAGAAAAACAGCAGAGATGGCTGCATCCCGCGGGCGAAGGAGTATATCGAACAGCATTTTGAAGACCCGATGATTGGCTTATACAGCATCTCGGAGCAGCTTGGCATCAGCAATACCTATCTGTCCACGGCATTTAAGAAGCAGTACGGTCTTGGCGTCGCGCAGTATATCAATTATCTGCGGGTGGAGAAGGCGAAGAAGATGATGGTAAATACGGAGTACAGCATCAAGGAAATCGCGTTCCGCGTGGGCTTCACCAGCGATATGACGTTTATCCGCGTGTTTAAACAGTTTGAACATATCACGCCGGGCAAATATAAGAAGGATGGACTTGGAATCTAGTGTGCAGTCTTACAAAAAAACTGATTTATATCTTAGAATATAAGTCAGTTTTTTTGATTTTACTTAAAAATATATCAATAACCTAAAAAAATGCATGTAAATAGTTGTAAATTTATTGAAAAATACACATATAACTGTGCAGAGTGCAAAAAAGAAATGAAGATATACAAATGATACTATGGGTGATAATCTTGAAAAAACGAAGTTGTCGTTTGGAAAAGCAAAAGGAGGAAAAGTTTTATGCAGAAAAGAAAATTATTGGGGGCTGCACTAACTGGAGCGCTGACCGTATCGATGCTCATGGGCGGATGCGGAACAACGGCGGGAGAGGTGCAGGCGGACGCGGGAAGCGAAAGCCCGGCGCAGACGAAGGAACAAACGCTTACTTTATGGATGCCGCCGTTTGGAACGGAGGAGTCCTTGGATAAGGAAGTGTGGGGAAAGATCCTTGAACCGTTTGAGCAGGAACACAATGTGGAGGTGTCAATTGAGATCGTTCCGTGGAGCAACTACGAAGAAAAATATCTGACCGGAATCTCCTCGGGGCAGGGACCGGACGTCGGCTATATGTACATGGAGATGATCAACGATTATATTGAGTCGGAGTCGATTGAGCCATTCGACGCATATTTAACCGATGAGGAGAAAGAGAACTTCTACTATCTCGACAAGGGTGTGATCAATGGAAAGCAATACGCGATGCCGATCGTTGTAGGAAGCGCGAGAGTGATGTTCTACAACCAGGCGATCCTCGACGAGGCGGGCGTGACTGAGGTTCCGCAGACATGGGAGGAATTTACGGCAGCGTGTGAGAAAATACAGGCGATCGGCAAGACGCCGTTTTTGCAGCAGTGGGGAGATAAATCAAAGGGCGCTATGAACGCGATCTTTTTCCCGTACCTATGGCAGGCAGGCGGACAGATCTTCAATGAGGACGGAACAGGGGCGGCTTTTGATTCTGAAGCGGGCTTAAAGGCTGCGACATTTCTGGCGGACTTAAAGCTTACGCAGGGAATTTTGCCGGAGGAAGTGACCTCAATGTCAGAGGATCAGGTGTTTGCAGAATTTAAAAACGGAAACGCTGCATTTGTCGTAGGACCTACGAATAAAGGCGCGGAGTTTACGGAAGCAGGCGTTAACTGGGGCTATGTGACCTCGCTTTCAGATCAGAAGATGGCGACCTTTGCATCGGCAGACTCACTCGTGCTGATCAGCGCAAGTGAAAATAAGGAGCTGGCGGCAGAGCTTGTAAAATATATGTTAAGTGGTCCGTCCATGACGGAGTTCCACAAGATGGCTCCGTTCCCGCCGATCGCAAAGGACGAGGAGTATAATGACGATCCTGTTTTCAAGACCGTGTATGAGGAAAATCAGGATGCGCTGGTGACGCTTCCGGCAGTGAAGGGCTCGGCAGCAGTCTATGATAATCTCTACAAGAATCTCCAGCTTATGATGCTGGGCGAGCTGACGCCGGAGGAGGCTCTCAGTAATTCCGCAGAGTTTGCGAACAGTACGTTAAGCCAGAATAAGTAGGGGAGAAGTGTGCGATGAAAACACGCGAGAAACGAAAAAACCTGTGGCAGGGGAACGGCGGATTTCTCTATGTTTTGCCAAGTCTGCTACTCATTACTCTGTTTTACCTGATCCCGCTGGTGATGACCGGATACTTTAGCTTCACAGATTACAGTGTGTTAAAGCCTCCAACATGGACGGGACTTGAAAATTTTAAAAAAATGCTGGGCGATCCATTTTTTCGCCCGGCAATCCGAAATACGATCATCTACACGTTTCTGACGGTTCCGCTGCAGACGCTGCTCTCACTCTGGATCGCGCATGCCATCGCATCACGGTTTCGCGGCAGATTCGGCAGATTTCTAAAAAGCTCGCTCTTTGTGCCTGTGATCTCCTCGATGGTGCTCGTGGGAACAGTGTGGAAGTTTATGCTCGCGACAAGGGGCGGCATCATCAATAACGTGTTGGAGTGGTTCGGCATGGAGGGGTTAAACTGGCTGGGAGAATCAAACCTTGCACTGGTCAGTGTCTGCATGGTAGCGGTCTGGAAGAATGTGGGATATTTTCTGGTGATCTATTATGCGGGGATCATGGATATTCCGGTCAGCCTTTTTGAGGCGGCGGAGGTGGACGGCGCGACGGGCTGGCAGAAGCTCCGCTATATTACGATCCCTTATCTGAAGCCGATCACCTATCTTGTCATTACGCTCGGAACGATCTGGTCGTTCCAGGTCTTTGATCTCGTGTACACGATGACGGGAGGAGGTCCGGGAACGGCGACGGTCACGATGGTGATGTCGATCTACCAGTCGGGCTTTAAGCAGTATCAGATGGGCTATGCAAGCGCGATGTCGCTTGTGCTGTTTGTGCTCGTTGTTCTCGTATCAGGCGTGCAGAAAAAGCTGTTTGGCAGAGAGGAGGGGAGTGCGAAATGAAATCAAAAAAAGAAAAGCTCATCTCGTTTCTGATCGGATTGGTGTTAAGCTTTTTTGCAGTGCTGGCGCTGTTCCCGTTCGTTTATATGCTGCTGACATCCTTTCGTCAGACCTACTCGATGGAGTTGGATTTGAGCCTGCAGGGCTTAAGCCTTCAGAATTTCAGGACGATTTTTAAAAATTTTGAATTTGGCAAGTATTTTTTTAACAGCACGGTAGTCGTGGTGATCGCCTGTCTGTTAAACGCAGTCGTCTCCTCAATGGCTGCATATGGATTTGAGAAAAAGCGGTTTTCGGGAAGCGAGGCGCTGTTCCGCGTGTACCTTGCGACGCTGATCGTGCCGTCCCAGGTCATCCTGATCCCACTGTTTACGATCATTCAGAAGCTGCACCTGATGAACACCTACCTTGTTCTGGCGCTTCCGGTCGTAAATGCGTTCGGCGTATTTCTGGTTCGTCAGTTTATGACAGGGCTTCCGGATGAGCTCATCGAGGCGGCGCGGATTGACGGATGCCGCGAATTTAAAATTTACTATGCGATCATCCTTCCGCTGATGAAGCCGGTGCTTGTCGCCCTGACGGTGTTTACCTTTATCACGACATGGAATGATTTTGTCTGGCCACTGGTTGCGATCACGGACGGAAATAAGAGCACCCTGACGTTGGCGCTCGCATCGCTACAGGGAAATTATGCGACGAATTACGGGCTTGTGATGGCGGGAGCAGCACTTGTCTTTCTGCCGCCGTTTATACTTTATATTTTCCTGCAAAAGCAGTTTGTGGAAGGAATCGCGTTGAGCGGAGTAAAGGGGTAGAAGGGAATGGAAAAAAGAGAACAGACAAATTACAGATTTTACTTGTTGGATTCGCTGCAAAAGGTTTTGCCAAACCGCGAGCCGGTGCAGCTTTTGGAGGCGGAAAAGCATTTTTATGCCTTAAGAGGGGAAGTGCTTTCGTTTCAGCTTGCCTACACGATGGAGTATGACGGATGCGAGATCCCCATGCAGGAGGTGGAGCTTACAATCACATCGGGGCTTTTGGAGTGTCTGCAGGTGCAGAAGGAGGAGCTGGTTCCTTCCGGGCTTCCCGCCTACCACGGACAGCTGGATGAACGGTATCTGTACCGGGATGCGTGTCTGTGTCCGGATCTGCTCGTGCCGCTGGAAGAAAACGTGATAAGACCGATCCCTTATCAGTGGAGAGCGCTGTGGTTTACCGTGGATTTGCGGGGGCAGGAGAAGGCGGGAGATTTTCCGGTCGGGATCATCCTGAAAAAGGATGGAAAGGTGCTGTGGGAGGATACGCTCCATATCCATATACAAAAGGAGAGCCTCGCGGAACAAACGCTGATCCACACAGAGTGGTTTCATGCGGACTGTCTGGCGAATTATTATCAGATTCCGGTGTTTTCCGAGCTTCACTGGAAGGCGGTCGCAAACTTTATGGAATGTGCCGCCTCACATGGGATCAATATGCTGCTGACCCCGATTTTTACTCCTCCGCTTGACACGAAGGAGGGCGGAGAGCGCACAACCGTCCAGCTCGTGGGCGTGGCGAAGGAGGGAGCGGCCTATACATTTGATTTTCACCTGCTGGAACGCTGGATCGACCTGTGCGTCGAAAAGGGGATCAAATATATTGAGATCTCCCACCTCTTTACGCAGTGGGGGGCGAAATATGCACCCAAGGTCATAGTGTCGGAAAACGGAGTGCAAAAGAGAATGTTTGGCTGGGATACACCGGCTGTCGGCGGCGAGTACCAGAGGTTTTTAGAGCAGTTTCTTCCGGCGCTGAAAGCCTTTCTCAGAGAAAAGGGCGTATTTGAACATACATATTTTCATATTTCCGATGAACCGCACAGAGAGGAAAAGGAAACGTATGCGGCGGCAAAAAACAGTGTGAGGGAGCTGTTAAGCGACTGTAAGGTGATCGATGCGCTCAGCAGCTACGAGCTTTACGAGGAGGGGATCGTGGAGCGGCCCGTTGTCTGCAACGATGAGATCCAGACCTTTATTGACGCGGGGGTAGAGAATCTTTGGACGTATTACTGCTGCGTGCAGGGGAAGGGCGTGAGCAATCGTTTTCTCGCGATTCCGCCGGAGCGCATCCGGATTCTGGGCGTGCAGCTTTATCTGTATCAGATTGAGGGATTTCTTCACTGGGGCTTTAACTTTTACAATTCGCAGTATTCCCTGCGCCCGGTCAATCCCTATCTGATCACAGATGCGGACGGGGGATTTCCGTCGGGCGACCCGTTTGTCGTCTATCCGGCTGCGGATCATACGGCATACACTTCCGTTCGGCTGGAGATTTTTGCGGAGGCGCTGCAGGACCTTCGCGCACTGCAAAGGCTGGAGGAAAAGACGGACCGGGCGTTTGTCATGGCGCTGATCTATGAGGGTGTGGAGGGGACGATCACCTTTATGGATTATCCGGGGGACGCCGCCTATATCCGCAGTCTGCGTGAAAAAATATACCGGGAACTGGAAAGAAGAAGTGGGGAGTAGGGATTTAGAGCTTGAAAAATCTGATAGGATGTGAAAGGGGTATGAGCAATGAAAAAGAAAATATGTATGGCATTGGCAATATGTATGTTTCTGTCTGGAATACCTGCTTTTGAAAAGCAGGTAGAGGCGGCCAGTGCCAAGGCGGCAGACATTCGTGTGACTCAGGAGGAACTGGAGAATGCGAAAGCGTTAGAGAATTTTCAAAACATGGGCGTCAATTTTGAAATGTCATTTACCAGTGATGAAATGTGGCGGTCAGATGGAAACTGGATGGAACAAACCTATGCAAACAGCGGAATTAAAATGATACGCTGGGGATATGATGCATGGGTGTTTGATTGGCAGGATGAAACGCCTCTGAATAGTAATTATCAGGGGGGAATGAATACAAAAGATGCGCTGGGGACAAGAGGATTTCGGGAATTTGTCAAGTTTGCTTCCGAACATGGAATTGTTCCATTTGTGCATATTCCCTTTGAATCGTGGAATCATCAAAATGGAACTACGGTAGAGGAGAAAAAACAGGATCCAACCTACCAGAAGATTTTAAAATTGGCATCGAATATGGCGATCTACATGAAAGAGCAGGGAATTGAGGAGGCCTATTTCGATTTGGGAAATGAACCGGCGCAGGCGCCGAGCTGTCCATATGGAACCTTTACTCCCGAGGAGTACGGAAAAGCATTTCCTGATTTTTACGAAGCCATTAAAGCTGTAAACCCTTCTTATAAATTGGTCATGCAGATTGAATCAACAGACCAATATAATAAAATAAAGCAGTATGCCATGAAAGATGGAAAATATTGTTTTGATGCGGTAGATAAGCACGTTTATAATAGCAATGGTGTTGGCTGGGAGGGATATTATAACAGAACAGACGATGATGTATTTCATACGGATATTGTGGTAGATCCCGGAATAGAAAAAATAATGGGAGAATGTAATGTTCCGTGGCCCAATTTCCCGACATACAGTACGAACCTTGGAGCAGCCCTTTGTCTGGTAAACGGATTTGTAAAGCTTGCGCAGGATGACCAATACAGCAGCGTGATCATGTGGCCATCACAATGGTCAAGCGATGATACGATGTACAATGCATTTAATCCTACTGGAAAATCCTTCGGGTGGTTCGATCAGAATGCATGGTATGACGGTAAAGAAACGAAACGTTTGAATGGTCCGGTTTTTGCAGAAATGATGACTCAGAAATTTGTTTTGTCGCATAAGGTGAATGCCGTTTCAGATAATGAAAAGGTGCGGGCATTTGCGTTTACCAATGAAGATAAATCTCAGCTGAACGTATTGATGATCAATAAAGAAAAGGATGATATGCAGGTACAGCTTGAGATTCCGGAACAATACAATAAAGTAAAAGCAGTGGCTTTAACAGGAGACAAGGATCAGCAGGGAACTGCCAATACGGATGAAACACCTGATTATCACGGTCATCTTAGCAATCGTGATGTAGTGGATGGAACGTACAGTGACAATATTCAATATGGAGAATGCGCTGTGGTTTATACTTTCTATACAGATCAGTCACAAGAGGCGCCGGGACAGTTTGAGGTGGTTGCTCCGAAAAATGGAGAGAGCGATGTCAGTTCTGCGGTCAATTTTGAATGGTCTGCGTCGGAGGGTGCGGAGGATTACGAAATTGTCGTATCGGAACATCCGGATTTAAGCAATCCAATACGAAAGACAACAACAGGTGGTTTGACAAATTATCAAATGGCAGAAGATATGAAGCCGTCTACGGAATATTATTGGTCTGTGACCGCAATAAATGCAGCCGGTGAAACAAAAATGGCGGGAGAAGTACATAAATTTGTTACTGTCAGGGAGCGTCATTTCGTTGACGATTCCGATGCGTCTGTCAGCTATAGCGGCACATGGAAGGAGCAGGCGTATTTAGGAAGCTTCGGAAGAAAGGATCACGGAACCGGGGAGGCTGGAAGTGTGATGACCATACAGTTTGAGGGAACACAGGCCATCTTATACGGAATCCGGGATAACTGGATCCGTAAGATTTCCGTGCAGGTAGACGACAAGGAGCCTGAGATCGTAGACCTCTACGAAAGCAGAGGCGAGCTGCAGTACAGAGCGGACGATCCGGCGCACTATAGCAGAGGAAAGGGTGAAACAGAGGATCAGAAAAAGGAAAGGCTGGATAGTATCCGCCCGACTCAGCAAGTGATATATGATACGGGAAAATTGTCAGACGAGAACAAAGAACATACCATCGTTATTAAGGTATTAGACGAGTATCATGAAAATGAAGATAAAGAAGCAAGTTCTTCATGGAGAGGATTTGAGTTTGATTACTATGAAGTGATCCGGCAGGGAGAAGCTCCGCTGAAGACGGCTGCCGAAGCTCCGCAGTTTGTAACAGATATGCCTGCATCGAAAGAAGTGAAGCAGGGGGAAAGACTTGAGCTTACAGTGAAAGCTTCATCAACAGATGGAGGAGAGATCTCTTACGAATGGTATAAGGATGGAAATTTGTTGGAGGGACAGACAGGGGAAACATTGGTTATAGATTCATTGAAAGCAAAAGATGCAGGACTCTATCAGGTAAGAGCAACAAACAGCATCAATGATTCTATTACCAGAACGGCATTAGGCGGCAGTTGTAATGTTCAGATGAGCAATAACGCGAACGAAAAAAATAGATAAAAGGTCTGTTTGGCAATTAGCTATTATAAGCAGGAAAAAGGAGCGAAAGCTCCTTTTTCCTGCTTTATAGAAAGCTCCGTTCCCTATAAAGCAAAAACCTCCGGGGGATCGCACTGCGGCGGGGCTATGCCTCGTCATCCCCATAGCTGGTATCCTCATGCAGATTTGGTTTCATATCGAGTCCGCGGTTGGCGTCGACATTTAAGTCCTTGCCGAAATGGTAATCGTTTCCGGGAAGGACAGCGTTTAAGAGGATGCCGACGATGGCTGCGATCGCAAGTGAAGTCAGCGTGATCGGTGTGCCTGCAGCCGTGAAGGTCAGTCCGTCCGCGAAGCCGAGACCGCAGACAAAGATGACGCCGGCGATGATCAGGTTTCTGGATTTCGTGAAATCTACATGGTTCTCCACGACATTGCGGACGCCGATCGCGGAGATCATACCATAGAGCATAAAGCTGACGCCGCCGATAATGGCGGAGGGCATTGAGCCGATCACCGCAGACATTTTTGGAATAAAGCTGAGAAAAATGGCGTAGCAGGCTGCGATGCGGATAACTCTTGGGTCGTGAACCCTGCTTAATTCCAGCACGCCCGTATTTTCCCCGTAAGTCGTGTTGGCAGGACCGCCGACAAGTGCGGAGAGCGAGGTGGCAAGTCCGTCGCCGATCAGCGTGCGGTGAAGTCCCGGATTTTCAATAAAGTTTTTTCCGACAGTCGCGGAGATCGCGGACATATCGCCGATATGCTCCATCATGGTCGCAAGCGCGATCGGAGCCATGACAAGAATCGCGGAAATATCGAATTTGCACAGAGAAAACTCCGGGACACCCACCCATGCGGAACTGCTGATCGATGCGAAATCAAGGATCGCAGAGCCGTCCGCATTCGTCATGCCAAGCGCATGAAAGATGAGCGCGGCGCAGTAGGAAATAATGACACCCATGAGGATCGGGATGATTTTAAACATTCCCTTACCCCAGATATTGAAAATAATAATGGTTCCGAGTGCGATCAGCGCGAGCAGCCAGTTGGTGGAGGCGTTACTGATTGCAGAGCCTGCAAGGCTTAAGCCGATGCAGATGATGATCGGTCCGGTCACGACCGGAGGCAGAAAGCGCATGACCTTTTTCACACCGACCAGCTTGATGATCAGCGCAAGGATCAGATATAAAAGTCCGGCAACGACAATACCGCCGCAGGCATAGGAAAGCTTGTCCGCGTTGGACATATCTGCAAACACACCTTCATCCATATTGGCAATCGTGGCAAAGCCGCCGAGAAATGCGAAGGATGAACCGAGGAATGCCGGTATCTGAAATTTGGAGCAAAGGTGGAAAAAGAGAGTTCCAAGTCCCGCGCAGATCAGAGTAACCTGCACATGGAGCACATCTTCCCCGAAATAGCTGTTGACAAGAATCGGCACCAGGATCGTAGCGCCGAACATGGCAAACATGTGCTGTAAGCCTAAAATTAACATTTTGGGAACGCCGAGTTTGCGGGCGTCACGGATGATTCCGTTATTTTCATTCATAAAAGTCCTCCATTCCGAAGCGATGTTTCACACGAAACGCCTCCTGTAAAAAAATTTCCGGTACATTATAGCACAGAAAACGCCATTGTGCGCGTCTTTTTCTAAGGCTTTACAAGAAGCGGCAAAAAAGGGTATACTCTTGGAAGAAAAATGGGGAGAAAAATCATGTGGAAAAAAGACGAAAAAAGTGAGACAGGGCTTTATATTGCCGGATGGTGCATGCTTGCAGCATTTGTGCTGCTTGTGATTTTTCTGCGCGCGACGGGTATGAGATTGTCACAGCTGCTAGGACCGTGCATGATCCATACATTCACGGGCTATTATTGTCCGGGCTGTGGGGGGACGAGAGCAGTTCGTGCGCTTTTTGCGGGTGATCTGCTTGGCTCCTTCCGCTATCACCCGGTGGTTTTGTACATAGCGGTATTTGGGACATGGTTTATGATAAGTCAGACCGTGCAGCGGCTTTCGCGCGGGAAAATCAGGATCGCCATGCATTTCCGTCCGGGGTATCTGTGGGTCGCGCTTGGCTTGATCGCTGCAAATTTTCTGATCAAAAATCTGGCTCTGCTCATTTTTCATGTCGATTTAATGGCGTGAGAAATGCTTGAGATTCTGCACGAGCTTGGATATAATGAGAGCATTGGCTTGTGCAGGCTGTCCTGCCGAAAAGAAGAAAAGAGGAACAAAGATGGATATTATTGCAAAGATTTCAGAGGAGCTTGGGATCAAAAAGCAGCAGACAGAAGCTGCCGTAAAGCTGATCGATGAGGGGAATACGATTCCCTTTATAGCGCGCTATCGAAAAGAAGCGACGGGAGCGCTTGGGGATGAGGCGCTGCGGGATCTGTTTGAACGGCTGGGCTATCTGCGGAATTTAGAGGAGCGCAAGGAAACGGTGCTTGCAAGCATCCGGGAGCAGGGAGCGCTCACAGAGGAGCTTGCGGCACAGCTTGCTGCTGCGGAAACGATGGTCGTGGTGGAGGATCTATACCGCCCGTATAAGCCCAAGCGCAGAACGCGAGCGACGATCGCGAAGGAAAAGGGCCTAGAGCCGCTTGCCGACATCATTTCACTGCAGGTGCTAAAAACGCCGCTTGCAGGGGAGGCGGAAAAATTTATTGATGCCGATAAGGGTGTTACGACGGCGGACGAAGCGCTTGCCGGAGCATGTGATATTCTTGCGGAGCGTATTTCGGATGAAGCCGACTACCGCAGCAGGATTCGCGAGATGACGATGAAAAAGGGACGGATTGTTTCTGCTGCGAAGGATGAGAAGGCGGAATCCGTGTACGAGATGTATTATGCGTTTGACGAGCCTGTGGCAAAGCTGGCAGGTCACCGGATCCTTGCACTAAACCGAGGGGAGAATGAGAAATTTTTGACCGTCAGGGTAGAAGCGCCGGAGGATGAGGTTCTCCGTTATTTGGAAAGACAGGTGATTGTGCGTGATAATCCACAGACGGCAGACGTTTTAAAAGAAGTCGTGTCAGATGCCTATGACAGATTGATCGCGCCCGCGATCGAACGGGAAATCCGCAGTGAGCTGACAGAGCGCGCGGAGGACGGCGCTATCAGAGTTTTTGGCAAGAATTTAGAGCAGCTTCTGATGCAGCCGCCGATCGCCGGACAGGTGGTGTTAGGCTGGGATCCGGCATTCCGTACGGGGTGCAAGCTTGCAGTTGTCGACCCCACCGGAAAGGTGCTCGATACGACGGTGATCTATCCGACCCCTCCGCAGAATAAGGTGGAGGAGGCAAAGGCAGTCTTAAAAAAGCTGATTTCTAAATATCACATTACGCTGATCTCGCTTGGAAACGGAACGGCGTCAAGAGAATCCGAGCAGATTATCGTAGAGCTTCTGAAAGAATTGCCGATGAAGGTGCAGTATATCATTGTCAATGAAGCGGGCGCTTCGGTATATTCCGCGAGCAAGCTTGCGACAGAGGAATTTCCGAACTTTGACGTTGGGCAGCGCAGTGCGGCCTCTATGGCAAGGCGTCTGCAGGACCCGCTGGCGGAGCTTGTAAAGATTGATCCAAAATCGATCGGCGTGGGGCAGTACCAGCATGATATGAATCAGAAGAAATTAAGTGAGGCGCTGGGCGGCGTAGTGGAGGATTGTGTGAACAAGGTCGGCGTAGACTTAAATACGGCGTCCGCATCACTTCTGGAATATATTTCCGGAGTTAGCAAGGCGGTTGCGAAAAATATCGTGGCATACCGTGAGGCAAACGGGCGTTTTGTATCGCGGAATCAGTTGCTGAAGGTGGCTAAGCTGGGACCAAAAGCTTATGAGCAGTGTGCCGGATTTTTGCGGATCACAGGCGGTGAGAATCCTCTGGATGCCACCGGGGTACACCCGGAAAGCTACGCGGCGACCGGACAATTGCTGGAGCGTCTGGGCTACTCTCTTGCGGATATTAGGGAGCGACGCGCACAGGATCTTGCAAAAAAGGTTTCTGATTATAAAAAGCTTGCGAAAGAGCTTGGCGTGGGAGAAATGACATTGCGGGATATTGTAAAGGAGCTGGAAAAACCGGCGCGCGACCCGCGTGACGATATGCCAAAGCCGATTTTAAGAAGTGATGTTCTTGAGATGAAGGACCTAACGCCCGGCATGACCTTAAAAGGAACGGTACGCAATGTCATCGATTTCGGCGCGTTTGTCGATATAGGCGTTCATCAGGACGGTCTCGTACATATTTCCCAGATGTGCGACAAGTTTATCAAACATCCGCTTGAGGTAGTCAGCGTCGGCGATATTGTTGAGGTAAAGGTCATGAGCGTTGATTTAAAAAAGCAGCGCATTCAGCTGACAATGAAGCTTTAAAAATTCGTAGTTTTTTGTTGACAGACAAAGAAAAAGCGCATAAAATGAAAATATAAAAAATAAGGAATTCTTCGGGGCAGGGTGATATGAGTGATTCATAGATTCCCGACCGACGGTGATTCCGGTCGTTAGGACCGGAAAGTCCGTGAGCTGCCTAAGCGGCGGTTGATCCGGTGTGAATCCGGAACCGACAGTATAGTCTGGATGAGAGAAGAAGGCGTATAAGATGCATTGGCGTGACTGCTGATGCGTACCATTGCGTTTCATGCCCCCGGAGATTGCTCCGGGGGTTTTTCTGTGACAGAGGTATTCTGCCGAATGATCTCTTTTGGGATGCGCAGGAACATCTTTATGCAAGCATAGCTCAAATACAAGGATTCCGTAAAGAGAAAAGGAGAAAAAGTATATGGACACAAACAACACGATGAGCAGCCGCCCGGCTGCGGCAGGCAAGGCAGGAGAAATCAGAAGCGTGCGTTATCTGGCGGTAACGGCAATGCTTTCTGCCGTATCATTTATTCTGATGTTTCTGGATTTTCCGATTCCGTTTCTGATTCCGAGCTTTATCCAGATGGATGTCTCGGAGCTGCCGGCATTGGTCGGGGCATTTGCATTTGGACCGGTGTGCGGTGTACTCGTCTGTCTGGTAAAAAATTTGCTGCATCTGTTTATCACAACGACTGGCGGCGTCGGCGAGCTGTCGAATTTTTTTCTGGGTGCATCCTTTGTGCTGGTAGCGGGCTTATTTTATAAGCGTCAAAAGACGCGGAAAAATGCGCTGCTTGGTTCTATGGCGGGTGCTGCGGTCATGGCGGTGTGCAGCGTAGTGATCAACTATTTCCTTACCTATCCGGTGTATTACCACTTTATGTCGGAGGAAATGGTGCTTGCGATGTATCAGGCGATCGTGCCGTCAGTCAAAAATATTTTGCAGTGCCTGATTCTTTTCAACATGCCGTTTACGTTTGTAAAGGGGCTGTTTTCGGTAGGGATCACAATGTTTATCTATAAGCACATTTCGCCGATTTTAAAAGGAGTGGGGCGGTAGAAAGTACGGAAAAGATGCTATTGCGATAGCGTCTTTTCTTTTTGTGCAAAAAATGCTATACTCTAAAAATACGATAGGAGGATTGATGCATGGCAGTGGAATTTGATATAAAGCTGACGGTGAAGGATATGTACCGTTTTAAGATGTACCAGATTTATGCGGGAGTGCAGGGCTGGATTTCTGTGCTGGCGGCAGCGCTTTTATTCTGGCTGGCGGCAGACAGCTATGGGGAAGTGACGGCTGGGCGCACGGCTCTTTATGTGCTGTTTGGGATTTTGTTTCTTTTTTATTTTCCGCTCACGCTCTATCTCCATGCAAAGCAGAGCATCGCGGCCTCCAAGGTGCTTCAGGGTACGCTGCACTTTGCGGCGGGTGAGACGGGATTTATCGTTTCGCAGGGCGAGGAGACGGCAGAGCTAAAGTGGGAGCAGATTTACCGCATGGTTGCGACGCGGCATAATGTGCTGGTATACAGCAGCCGCATTCATGCTTATGTGATACCAAAGGATCAGCTTGGCGAGAGCTATTCGCCGTTGGCTGCCCTTGCAAATCAGAAGCTGGAAAAGCATCGTGTGAAGATGCGGTAAGGCGACGCCGGAAATGGAGTGGAGGAACAATGAGAGAGACGGTTTATGAGACATATGCCGCAGAGGAGACGCATGCGCTTGGAAAGCGGATCGGCGAACAGGCGCTGGCGGGAGAAGTGTATACTCTGATGGGAGATCTCGGAGTCGGCAAGACAGTATTTACACAGGGGATTGCAGAAGGACTTGGAATAACAGAGGCAGTTTGCAGCCCGACCTTTACGATCGTGCAGGTCTATGAGGAGGGGCGTCTGCCGTTTTATCATTTTGATGTATATCGTATCAGCGATATTGCGGAGATGGACGAGATTGGATATGAGGACTATTTTTACGGAGATGGCCTTTGTATGATCGAATGGGCGAATCTGATCGAGGAGATACTGCCGGCGCACCGCCGCGAGGTGACGATTGAGAAGGATTTGGAAAAGGGCTTTGACTATCGCAGGATTACGATAAGAGAATACTAGGAGGCGGCGATGAAATTATTAGGACTGGACAGCTCTGGACTGGTGGCAAGTGTTGCCGTTGTTGCGGATGACGACCTGCTGGGAGAATACACGGTAAATTACAAAAAAACACATTCGCAGACGCTTTTGCCGATGCTGCATGAGGTGGCGCAGATGATAGAATTAGACCTTGGAACGATTGACGCGATCGCAGTTGCGGGCGGTCCGGGTTCGTTTACGGGACTGCGTATTGGCTCCGCGACGGCAAAGGGGCTGGGACTTGCTTTGGATAAACCGATCGTCAGCGTGCCGACCGTTGAGGCGCTTGCATATAATCTTGTCGGACACCGGGATGTAGTGTGTCCCTTGATGGATGCAAGGAGAAATCAGACCTATACGGGGGTTTATCGTTTTGCGGGCAACGCGCTTACCGTTTTGCGGGAGCAGTGCGCCATCGGAATAGAGGAAATTGTCAGCGAACTGAACCAAAGAGGGGAAGCCGTGGTGTTTTTAGGAGACGGCGTACCGGTATTTCGCGAATATTTAAAAGAGAAGCTTTGCGTGCCGTACTCCTTTGCACCGGCGCATTTAAACAAGCAGCGTGCAGGAGCGGTTGCGGCGCGTGGTCTTTCCTACTTAAAGGAGGGGCGTATCGAGACGGCAGAGCAGCATAAACCGGAATATTTAAGGCTGTCGCAGGCGGAGCGTGAGTGCAGCGAGCGGCAGAAGATAGAGGTGTAGCGGTATGAGCAGGATCAGAAGAATGCAGCCGGAGGATGTTGTGCAGGCAGCGGCGTTAGAAGCGCAGATTTTTTCACAGCCATGGAGTGAGCAGGCATTTTTAGACGCACTCAAGCTTACCCATACGGTATTTCTTGTGGCGGAGGAGAAGGGACGTGTGGCGGGGTATATTGGAATGTATCTTTCTTTGGAGGAGGCGGAGATTACCAATGTTGCCGTTGCACCGGAATTTCGCCGCAGGGGAATTGGGGCTGCGCTCCTTACGGAAATAAAGCGGGAAGCGGCAGAACGCGGTGTGACCTCGCTCGTGCTGGAGGTGCGTGTATCGAATCAAAATGCCATTCGTCTGTATGAGAAACATGGATTTGTTTTGTGCGGTGTGCGGAAGGGATTTTACGAGCAACCAAGGGAGGATGCTTTATTAATGCTTCTGGGCCAGTAATTACCACTATATATAAGTAGAAGTTCTTTATATAATGAGTAGGAAGCAGCAGCGAAACGGAGGAATTTCTATGAGCAGGAACAATGATATGATTTATTGCAACCGGTGCGGCAGAATGATCTGCAAAATGGAGCAGCAGGAGCGGACGTCCTTTCTTACCGTGCGTAAGAATTGGGGATACTTTTCGGATGATAAGGATGGAAAGCGCTACAGTGTGGATATTTGTGAGCCATGCTGTGACAGACTGGCGGAGGAATTTGCGATCGCGCCGGAGATAGAGGAAAATATAGAATTAATATAAAGGAGTCGATTCATGTTAGATGTATGTCTTTTGGGAACCGGTGGGATGATGCCTCTCCCGCGCCGATTTCTGACAGCAGCGATGATGCGCTACAACGGAAGCAGTCTTTTGATTGACTGCGGGGAGGGAACTCAGGTGGCGGTCAAGGAAAAGGGATGGAGCTTTAAGCCGATCGATTTGATCTGTTTTACGCATTATCATGCGGATCATATCAGCGGTCTGCCCGGTCTGCTTCTTACAATGGGAAATGCGGAGCGGACAGAGCCGCTGCTTCTCGTGGGTCCGAAGGGCTTGGAGCGGGTAGTCGGGGCGCTGCGCGTCATTGCGCCTGAGCTGCCGTTTGAGCTTCGTTTTCGGGAGCTGACAGAGCCTGAGGCATATTTTGAGTATAAGGGCTACCATATTCACGCCTTTCGGGTCAACCACAATGTAATGTGCTACGGCTATACGGCAGAGATCAAACGCGCCGGAAGATTTGAGGTAGAGAGAGCGCGGGAAAATGAGATTCCGCAGAAGTTCTGGAGCCGTCTGCAAAAGGGTGAGACGATTGAGGACGAGGGTGGAAGGGTCTATACGCCGGATCAGGTGCTCGGTCAGCCGAGAAAAGGGATCAAGGTAACTTACTGCACCGATACAAGACCGACAGCGGCCTTGGAGGAGGCGGCACGGGCGTCCGACCTTTTGATCTGCGAGGGAATGTATGCCGAGCCGGAAAAGCTGGCAAAGGCAAAGCAGTACAAGCATATGACATTTTATGAGGCGGCAGAGATTGCGGTACGGGCAGAGGTAAGGGAATTGTGGCTGACACATTTCTCGCCTTCTTTGGTGCGGGCGGAGGAATATCTGCCTAAGGTGCGTGAAATCTTTGCACCTGCAAAGCTTGGCAGGGACGGGAAAACCATGGAGCTGTTATTTGCAGAGGAGTAGGAAAAGGAGGGACAAAGGATGAAAAAGGCGGGGAGAATCATAGCCGTTGTGGCGGCAGTCGGATTAGTCATAGGAGGATACTATTATTTTTCTGTTGTGAGAAATCCGGCGGCGGAGACCGGAGAGGAGCTTACGGAGGTTCAAAAGGTGATCACAAAGGATCTGGAGGAGAATTATCCGGCGACACCGCGTGAGGTGGTAAAGGATTACAACCGGATATTAAACTGCTTGTATAATGAGGAATATACAGAAAAAGAACTGTATGCGCTGGGAGATCAGGCGAGGCTCTTGTTTGATGAGGAGCTTTTGGAGAATAATCCGAGAGACGCGTATTTTGATGCGCTGACAGCAGAGCTTGAAAGCTATAAGGAAGCGTCCAAGACGATTATGAGCAGTGATGTCTGTGACAGTAATGATGTGGATTACCAAACAGTCAGAGGGGATGAGTGCGCCTATGTGACTGCCTCCTATTTTATGGATGAGAACAAATCGTACAGTCGTGCGAACCAGATGTATGTCCTGCGCAAGGATGGCGACGGGAAATGGAAGATATTGGGATTTTATGAGCTTGAAGGAGATGCTTCAAATGAGCAGTGAAATAAAAATACTTGCGATCGAAAGTTCCTGTGATGAGACGGCAGCAGCAGTTGTGGTGAACGGGCGGGAGGTTCGCTCCAACGTTATTTCATCCCAGATCGAGCTTCATACCCTGTATGGGGGAGTTGTGCCGGAGATTGCTTCCAGAAAGCATATCGAAAAAATCAATCAGGTAATCCTTCAGGCGTTAAAAGAGGCAGATACTGCCTTAGAAGAAATCGACGCCATCGGCGTGACCTATGGTCCGGGATTGGTCGGAGCGCTTTTGGTTGGAGTGGCAGAGGCAAAAGCGATCAGCTATGCAAAAAACATCCCACTGATCGGTGTGCATCATATTGAGGGACATATCAGTGCAAACTATATTGAAAATAAGGAGCTGGAGCCGCCCTTTTTATGCCTTGTCGTTTCGGGCGGACATACGCATCTCGTTCGCGTGCTTGATTACGGAGCATATGAGATTCTTGGAAAAACAAGGGATGATGCAGCGGGAGAGGCATTTGATAAGGTCGCAAGGGCAATCGGGCTTGGCTATCCGGGCGGACCCAAGATTGAAGCGGCGGCACGTCTTGGAAATCCGCACGCGGTAGAATTTCCGCGCGCAAAAATCGTGGACGGACCCTATGATTTTAGCTTCAGCGGTTTAAAATCAGCCGTACTTAATTATCTCAATCAGTGCCAGATGAAGGGGCTTCCCGTGATTCAGGCGGATATTGCCGCATCCTTCCAGAAAGCGGTGACAGATGTTCTTATCAGAAATGCGGGAAAAGCGCTTGATGAATTTGGAGCAGAGCAATTTGCGGTCGCGGGAGGCGTTGCTTCCAATGCTGCACTGCGGGAAGGGCTTCGGGAGGAATGCGAAAAGCGCGGGGTACGCTTTTACCACCCGTCTCCCGTTTATTGTACGGACAATGCGGCGATGATCGGGGCGGCGGCATATTACGATTTCCAAAAAGGAAAAAGAGACGGCTTAAATCTCAATGCAGTTCCGAATTTAAGACTGGGGGAGCGATAGCAATGGCAGAAAAAATCACGGCAATTATACTGGCGGGCGGCAGCGGAAAGAGAATGAACAGCACGGTGCCGAAGCAATATATGACGCTTGCGGGAAAGCCGCTGCTTTATCATGCGCTCCGTGCATTTGAGGAAAGTGAAGTGACCGATATCGTCCTTGTAACGGGCAGGGGCGAGCAGGAATACTGCAGGCGGGAGCTTATAGAGAAATATAATATCTCAAAGCTTTCTGCGCTTGCAGAGGGCGGAAAGGAGCGGTATCATTCTGTGTATGCCGGCTTATTGGCGGCGGACGGAGCAGACTATGTCTTGATTCATGACGGAGCAAGACCTCTTGTCACGGCGGAGCTTATTTCACGGAGTATTGAGGCTGCGAAAAAATGGAGCGCCTGCGTGGCTGGAATGCCGGTAAAAGATACGATCAAGATTGTAGGAGAGGATGGCTTCGCAACGGAGACGCCGGATCGCGGAAAGCTGTGGCAGATACAGACGCCGCAGAGCTTTTCCTATGCGATGATCATGGATGCCTATCAGAAGCTCATGGCTATTGGTGACGATTCCGTCACGGATGATGCGATGGTTCTGGAGAAAATGACAAAGCACAGGGTGAGGCTGATCGAGGGAGATTATCGTAATATAAAAGTAACCACTCCGGAAGATATGTGCGTTGCTGAAGCGTATCTGAAAGATATGTCAAAAAAATAAAAAAGTGTTGACATCAGACTATTTGGGTGGTAATATTGTTTGTGCACTGATTTGAACAAGATATGGAGAGGTATCGAAGTGGTCATAACGAGGCGGTCTTGAAAACCGTTTGTCCG
>URJS01000010.1 GCA_900548205.1 uncultured Roseburia sp.
AGCTTTTGGAGAAAGTGCCAAAGAAGAAAAGACGAAGCAATTTGCGGAGGATGAGCCAAAGAAAACGGAGCATCCGGGGAAAGCGGCTTTTTTTGAAAGGCAAAAGGAGCTTGGAAGAAGGCTTAAAACGCTGCGGGGGCAGCTTGGGATGCGGAAGGAGCGGCTTTTTCGCGAGGAAAATAAAACAGTGCTTCTGGCGGTGTTGGCAGAGCTTCAATATCTGCTTGGTCATTTCAGATTCCGAAAGCTTTTTGCGGATATACAGTTTTGTGCAGGAGATCCGGCGGCAACGGGACAAGCGCTTGGGATTTTATCCATGCTTCCGTTTCTCTATGGGAAGCAGGTTTCGGTGCTTCCTGATTTTGAGGGAGAGAAGGCATATGTCAGAGGCGAGGTTTTCCTAAAAGGGCGGATGCGTGTCATTCATTTTGCAGCTTCGCTGGTGCGTCTTTGGAAAAAGAAAGAGGTGCGCAGTTTTATAAGAGAGCTGCTCGGTTAAGGGAGCGGCGTTCATCACAAAGAAAGGCAGGTCATAGATATGGCAGACAACAGCTTTAACACAACAGTGGAATCTTTATTTAAGGGAATGGACAGCTTTATCACGACAAAGACAGTTGTAGGAGACGCGATCCATGTAGGAGATACGATCATCCTCCCGTTAGTGGATGTGTCCTTTGGCGTAGCGGCGGGAGCATTTTCGCAGGATAAGAAGAATAACGGCGCGGGTGGTATGGGCGGAAAGATTATGCCGAGCGCAGTGCTCGTGATCCAAAACGGCACGACAAAGCTTGTCAATATTAAGAATCAGGACGGCGTGACAAAGATTCTTGACATGATACCGGATTTTGTCAACCGGTTTACCGCAAAGGAGGGCGCATCTGCTTCGGAATCGGACGATGAGGCATCCGGTTTTAAGGAGACGGCGGCAAAGGAGATGGAGGAATTGCTGAAGGATTCTGTAAATCAGGAAGAAAATAAGTAAATAGAAGCGACAGGAAAGCATATATTAATAGGGATATATGCTTTTTTGGTGGTTTTATGAAACGGATCATTGGATTTGCATTGTTTTGTTTCTCGATGGGGATGTTGGTGATGCTGATCATCCATAACCGTTTCTTTGGGTTTCTTCTGATCGTACTCACCATGCTTGCCGGATATTATATTTTTAGCTGTGATTAAAAGAATGGGACAAAATAAAGCTGCTCAAAATAGCATGAGCAGTTTTATTTTGCTTAACATAAAAGTATAAGAGTGGCTTGCGAAGCATGCCGCCCGTTGTTTATAAAGGTAGATCAAAACCGAAGTAACCGACTGCATTGCGGTAGCAGATGCCGGTGACAATTTCCTCCAGCGTGTGATAGTCTGCGGGAAATTCTCCGTTTTCTACCCAGACGCCGATGAGATTGCAGAGGATCCTGCGGAAATAGTCATGGCGCGTGTAGGAGAGGAAGCTTCTGGAATCTGTGAGCATTCCGACAAATCCCGAGAGATTTCCGAGGTTGGCAAGAGAAATCATCTGATCTATCATGCCGGTCTTGTGGTCATTAAACCACCATGCAGAGCCCTGCTGAATTTTGGCAACCGCAGTGTCATCCTGAAAACAGCCGAGGATCGTGCCGATCGCCTGGTTGTCATTCGGGTTCAGGCTGTAGATGATTGTTTTTGGGAGGCTGCCGTCGCGGTTTAAAGCATTCAGGTAATCTGCCATCTCGGAGGATGGAGCATAATTATTGATGCAGTCAAATCCGGTGTCAGGTCCCAGCTTTTCAAACATGCGGCTGTTATTGTCCCGCTTGCAGCCATAATGAAGCTGCGATACCCAGCCGCGCTTGGCGTATTCTTTTCCGACAAAAAGAAGGAACGCTGTCTTAAACTCCAGCTCCTCGGCCGGCGTAGGGGCAAAGCCGTTAAGACGTTTTGTGAAAATTTCCTCGATTTTTTCTGCGGATGCAGGACGGTACATGACGTAGGAGAGTCCGTGGTCGGAAATACGGCATCCGAGGGAGGCGAAGAAATCCATGCGGATAGAAAGCGCCCTGCACAGGTCGGCAAAGGAGCGGATCGAAACGCCGGAAACCTCGGATAGCTGCGCAAGATAGTCGGTATAGGTATCCTTTTCAAGGTTCATCGCTTTATCCGGACGCCATGCAGGAAGCACCTGCACGTCAAAGGATTCGTCATCTGCAAGCTTTTTGTGCCACTCTAACGAATCGATGGGATCGTCTGTCGTACAGATCAGCGTCACATTCGATTGGCGGATGAGATTGCGGGCGCTCATGGAAGGGTCAGCCAGACGTTTATTGCACAGCTCCCATACCTCCTCTGCCGTGGATTTGTTTAATACGCCGTGATAATCAAAATATTTCTGAAGCTCCAGATGGCTCCAGTGAAAGAGAGGGTTGCCGATCGCCTTGCCGAGCACCTCTGCCCACTTGAAAAATTTCTCCTTGTCTGTGGCGTCTCCGGTAATATATCGCTCCTCCACGCCGCAGGAGCGCATAAAGCGCCACTTGTAGTGGTCCGCGCCAAGCCATACCTGCGTGATCGTTTCAAACTGACGGCCCTCGTAGATTTCCTGCGGATTGATGTGGCAGTGATAGTCCAGCACCGGAGTGACGGCTGCATAATCAAAATATAGCTTCTGTGCCGTCGGCGTCTGCAGCAGAAAATTTTTATCCATAAATTCTTTCATATAAATCCTCCGTTCATCGTTGTTTATAAGCTTTATTATATCTCAAACTGGGGAAAGAAAAACACGAAGTGTTTTTTATGAGATAGGATTTGCGGAGCAATTTCCTATCTCATAAAAAAAGCACCTGCAGACCTGCAAGTGCCCTTTGATTTTATTAAACTCGTTCAACTTTTCCAGATTTTAAACAGGAAGCACATACATATAATTTCTTTGGTGTTCCGTTTACCTTACAGCTTACGCGCTTAATGTTTGATTTCCACATTCTGTTTGATTTTCTATGAGAATGGCTCACATTACATCCGAAATGAGCGCCCTTTCCACAAACTGCACATTTTGCCATAGTCCTGCACCTCCTTGCAATTTTCTATTTTGCGGCTGAGGAATCTACCTACAGCCTAAAGGCTCATAACATGGCTATTCTAACAGATTGACCCAAAGAATGCAAGTAGAAATTAAAAAAAATATAAAAATTTCAAATTATGTCTATGAATTTTCGGCAAAAGAGGTTATAATATCAATAAACTAGCGTTAATATGGCTTTGAAAGGAGCATCGATATTATATGAATGGACAGATGGAAACCAAATTGGGCAGAGTCACGATTGATTCAGAAGTAATAGCAATGTATGCGGGTTCCGTTGCAGTAGAATGCTTTGGCATTGTCGGAATGGCGGCTGTCAATATGAAGGATGGTCTGGTAAAATTATTAAAAAGGGATTATCTGACACATGGAATAAATGTAGCGATCGATGAAGACAATAAAATCACGATTGATTTTCATGTTATCGTAGCTTACGGCGTCAGCATCAGCACGGTTTCCGATAATCTGATCGAGACTGTGAAGTATCAGGTTGAGGAATTTACCGGAATGGAGATCAAGAAAATTAACATTTACGTCGAAGGCGTACGCGTGATTGATTAAGGAGGATTTTAAAGTGGAGATCACAACGATAAATGCCAGTGTTCTTGCCAAAGCCTTTTTGGCGGGAGCAAAGAATTTAGAAGCGAAGAAGGAATGGATCAATGAATTGAATGTGTTCCCGGTTCCCGATGGAGATACCGGCACGAATATGTCAATGACCATCATGTCTGCGGCACGCGAGGTGGCGGCAATGGAAGAACCGGATATGGCGTCTGTGGCGAAGGCAATTTCTTCCGGATCACTGCGCGGGGCAAGAGGTAATTCCGGCGTTATCCTCTCACAGCTTTTCCGCGGATTTGCAAAGGTGATCGCAGAGTATGAGGAGCTTGACGTTCAGATTCTTGCCGAGGCATTCGAGAAGGGCGTTGAGACAGCATATAAGGCAGTTATGAAGCCGAAGGAGGGAACGATTTTAACGGTTGCAAGAGGCATGGCGAACCGTGCGCTTGAGCTTTCCGACGAGACGAACGATCTTGTTGTTTTCTGCGAGGGAGTGATCAAAGAGGGAGACCGTGTTCTTAGCAAGACGCCGGATATGCTTCCTGTATTAAAGCAGGCGGGCGTTGTCGATTCCGGCGGTCAGGGTCTGATGCAGGTGATGAAGGGAGCATTTGATTCGCTGCTTGGCAAGGAGATCGAGGGCACGATCGAGGAGCTCCCAAAGGCAGGTGTGGCAGGTGCGGCGGTTTCTTATAATATAGAAGCACAGGCACAGCAGGAGATCAAATTTGGCTACTGTACGCAGTTTTTGGTGATGCTGGAGCAGCCGATCACTTCCAGACAGGAGAACGATTATAAAGAATATTTGGAGAGTATCGGCGATTCGATCGTTGTGGTCGCAGATGATGAGATCGTAAAGGTACATGTACATACCAACGATCCGGGACTTGCGATGCAAAGAGGTCTCACCTATGGAAGCCTGACAACGATCATTATCGAAAATATGAGACTGGAGCGTGATGAGAAGATTTCCGCGCTCAAGGAAAAGGAGATGCAGTCGGGCGTTTTGCCGAACGCAAAGACTGAGGAGCCTGGAGCGCCTGTCTTTACGGAGCCTCCAAAGGAGATGGGCTTTATCTCGGTCAGCATCGGTGAGGGAATGAACGAGATATTTACGGGTCTTGGTGTTGATCATATCATTGAAGGCGGACAGACGATGAATCCGAGTACGGAGGATATGTTAAATGCGATCGCACGCGTGAATGCAAAGTCAATTTTCATTCTTCCGAACAACAAGAATATCATCCTTGCAGCCAATCAGGCAGCGTCTCTTGTGGAGGATAAAGAGATCATCGTGATCCCGACAAAGACGATCCCGCAGGGGATTACGGCTTTGATCAATTATATTCCGGACAGTACGCCGGCAGAAAATGCCCAGCGTATGGAGGCAGAGATCGGAGCGGTAAAAACGGGGCAGGTGACCTATGCTGTGCGTGATACTGTCATTGACGATAAGGAGATCAAGCAGGGAGATTACATGGGCATCGGTGATTCCGGCATCCTTTCGGTTGGCAGGGAGCTTGAGGCGACGGCGCTTCAGATGTTAAATGATCTGATCGATGAGGAGTCTGCGATCGTAAGTATTTATTATGGCGAGGAGATTTCAAAAGAGTCTGCGGAGAAGATCGGAAGCAGGATCGAGGAGGAGCATCCTGAGGTGGAGGTAGAGATCCACTATGGCGGTCAGCCGATCTATTACTATGTGGTTTCCGTGGAGTAGCCGCACTTGAACAGAAAATAAAAGATAAAAAACGAGTGATCGTGCAGAGGCTGAGTGATGAAAGGAATTTTGGCGCTGCACGATTCCGTGCGTAACATGAGCATTATTTGCGAATACCGGCAGCTGTCGGAGGAATGAGACAGACGCGCAGAGTTTTACACAAAAGGCACGAATGAAAAGGAGGATGACTGAAATGTCGAATCAGGCAAAGGAGACAGGAAGTGTCAGGAAAAAAATAGTCAAAGGATTTTTTGAGGTTGCAATTTTGGGAACGCTGGCGGTTGTGATCGCATGCGCCGCTATTGTCATTATGTCGTGGAGATACGATTATGCGCTGCAGAATTTTGGGTTCTCACAGGGAGACATCGGAAAGGCTATGACCGCTTTTGCGGACGCAAGAGGTGCAGTCAGAGGAGCGATCGGTTATGAGGGCAGCGAGCGTGTGGAGCGGATGAAGGACTCCTATGAGCAGACGAAGCAGGAGTTTCATACATATCTCGCACAGATCGAGGCGATCATCGTGACAGAGGAGGGCCGGGCAGCGTACGAGGCGATCGCCGCGGATGCCGCAAGCTACTGGGAGATTGCAGATGATATTATCTCAGAGGGCGCGTCTGCAGATCCGGCAGTTGCTGCAAGGGCGCAGGACCGTGCATTTGAGGAGCTTGCCCCTGCTTACGATAAGGTCTATAGCGGTTTGTCAGAGCTTATGGATATTAATGTCAGCAAGGGCGAGGCCACACAGGGAAAGCTGACGCTTCTGATTTTTCTTTTGATCGGCGCTGTGGTAGTCCTCATCGTAATTGCTTTCCTGATTTCTATAAAGAGAGGTGAGAGGATCGCAAAAGGAATCGCAGTTCCGCTGGATTCGCTTTCTAAGCGTCTGGCTACCTTTGCAGATGGAGATTTATCCTCAGAGTTTCCGCAGATGGAGGAGCAGGATGAGATTTCGGACATGGTGCTTGTGGCAAGCGGAATGGCAGAGAATCTTCGTATACTGATTCAGGATCTGTCTCATCTGTTAGAGCAGATGGCAGACGGTAATTTTAATATCAAGACGCATGCAAAGGACCGGTATGTAGGAGAATTTCGGACGCTGTTGGATGAGGTACGGAGAATGAACCGCCAGATGAGTTCCACACTGCTTGAAATCGAGGCTGCTTCGGAGCAGGTGTCTGCGGGTTCTACCAATATGGCGGAGGGAGCACAGGCGTTAGCAGAGGGAGCGACCGATCAGGCTGGTTCGATCGAGGAGCTGTCTGCGACCTTCGTCACGATTACGCAGATGGTCGAAAAGACCTCCGAGGGAGTGGAGGAGTCTTATCGGAAATCAAGAGAATGCGCGGATATTGCAGATCAGAGCAGCGCTGAGATGGAGGTTATGGTACATGCGATGACACGCATCAATGAGACCTCGCAGAGAATCGCAAATATTGTTTCGGAAATTGAGAATATTGCAAGCCAGACAAACCTGCTGTCCTTAAATGCTTCGATCGAGGCGGCGAGAGCAGGAGAGGCAGGCAGAGGATTTGCGGTTGTCGCAGAAGAAATCCGACAGCTTGCAGAGCAGAGCGCGCAGTCGGCAGTTAATACAAGAGAGCTGATCGAGGGTGCGCTTCATGAGGTGACAGAGGGAAATAAGGCTGCTGAAAGCGTTTCTGCTTCGATTGCGAGAGCGGTTGCCGGCATGAACGAGCTTGCAGATTCCGCAAAGGAGTTGAATGAAGTTACAAAGGAGCAGGCGAGGGCTATGGAGCAGGCGCAGGAGGGCGTCAGCCAGATCGCTGAGGTCGTGCAGTCAAACTCTGCGACGGCACAGGAGACCTCCGCGACGAGCGAGGAATTATCCGCACAGGCAGTTTCCATGAACGAGCTGGTTGCCCGCTTTAAATTAAGAGAAGAATAAACGCACAGGATCGGAGGGAATATGAACCGTGAATCCTTGATTTCAGAGGTAAAGGGGATTGGTGCAAAAACAGAAGAATTGTTTCATAAGCTGGGAGTATACACCGTAGGTGATATACTCCTTCATTATCCAAGAAGCTACATCCAGTACCCAAAGGCGAAGTATGTGAGTGAGACGGTTGAGGGGGAGACGGCAGCGATCATAGGCAGAGTGCTAAAGACTCCGGTTGTCCGCCGGACGCGCAGTATGCCTGTTACGGTTACTTCGATCGGAACGGCGGAGAGTTCTATGGAGCTTGTGTGGTTTCGGATGCCCTATATTAAAAATCAGCTTGCTGCGGGAAATACCTATGTATTTTATGGGAAGGTGCAGCGCAAAAACGGTAGGCTTGTGGTGGAGCAGGCAGCTATTTATCAGACGGAGCAGTATGCCAAAATGGAGCAGAGTTTTCTTCCGGTCTATGGGCTGACAGGCGGTGTTTCCAATCACCTTGTCACGAAAACCGTCCAGTCTGTACTCGGAGAGGAGCAGCTGTTTTTGGATTATCTCCCGCGGGAGATCCGCGACGCTCATGAGCTTTGCGAGTATAATTATGCAATCAGACAGATCCATTTTCCAAGCGATATGGACACGCTCGTCACCGCGCGCAGACGTCTCGTCTTCGATGAATTTTTTTTGTTTCTTTTGTGTATGCAGTATCAGAAAGAAAAGCGGGTTCGGGAGGAGAATGTTTTTGAGTTTCAGGCAGATGCGTTTGTGGAGGATTTGATCGGAAAGCTGCCCTATGAGCTGACGGGTGCGCAGAAAAGAGCGCTTCTTGATGTGCACAAGGATATGCGCAGCCCCTATGTGATGCAGCGTCTGATACAAGGAGACGTCGGATCGGGAAAAACGATTCTTGCATTTTTGGCAATGGCGGATGCGGCGCATAATGATTACCAATCGGCGATCATGGCGCCGACGGAGGTGCTCGCAAGACAGCATTATGAGACGTTTACAAAGCTTTGCGAGCAGTTTGGACTGAGGATTCCGATCGTGCTTCTGACAGGCTCCATGACGGCACGCCAAAAGCGTATGGCATACGAGGCGCTCCAGCTTTATCCGAATGCGATGGTGATCGGCACACATGCATTGATCCAGGAGAAGGCAGTTTATGATAATCTTGCGCTTGTGATCACGGACGAGCAGCACCGCTTCGGCGTGCGGCAGCGTGAGGTGTTTGCCGAAAAGGGCAGACATCCGCATATCCTTGTGATGAGTGCGACGCCGATCCCGCGCACACTTGCGATCATTTTGTATGGCGATCTTGATATATCGGTTGTAGACGAGGTGCCCGCAAAAAGACTTCCGATAAAAAATTGCGTCGTTGATACAGGATACCGCCCAAAGGCGTATGCCTTTATCGAACAAGAAGTAAAAAAAGGTCATCAGGCATATGTGATCTGTCCGCTTGTGGAGGAAGTGGAGAGCATGGAGCTTGAAAATGCGACAGATTATGTAAAAAAGCTGCGCGGTATTTTTCCGGAGGAGCTGCAGCTTGGACTTCTGCACGGACAGATGAAGCCGGAACAGAAGAATAAGGTGATGGAAGCCTTTCTAAAAAATGAGGTGCAGGTGCTGGTATCGACGACGGTGGTTGAGGTTGGCGTCAATGTGCCGAATGCGACCGTCATGATGATCGAAAATGCGGAACGGTTCGGTCTGGCACAGCTGCATCAGCTCAGAGGCCGTGTGGGACGCGGCGACGCGCAGTCCTATTGCATTATGCTCAATACCTCAAAGGGGAATACGGCGCAGAAGCGTCTTGATATTTTAAACAGATCAAACGACGGCTTTGAAATTGCAAGCGCGGATTTAAAGCTGCGTGGTCCGGGAGACTTTTTCGGAATCCGGCAATCAGGCGAGCTTCAATTTGCGTTGGCTGATATTTATCAGGATGCCGGCGTTTTGCAAAAGGCGTCTGAAACAGTCACGGAGCTTTTGGAGAGGGACTCGGAGCTTTTGGAGGAGGAACACCGCAATCTGCATGATCATATGGAACGATTTCTTTTAGAACAGAGAAACCAGATGAGCTTGTAGACACAGGAAGAAACGATCCGGATACAGGGACTTTTATGATTTCACGGAAAAACAGGATGCGCAGAACGCATCCTGTTTTTCTATTTGCGACAAATGTGATTGCGCAAAGGCTTTACTTGCCCGCCATCTGTCTCTCCTGTGCCTCGATCATTTTTTTCACCATATAGCCGCCGACAGATCCGTTTTGTCTGGAGGTTAAGTCACCATTGTAACCATCCGTTAAAGGTACGCCAAGCTCGCTTGCGACCTCATACTTAAAACGATCCAATGCTCCCTTTGCTTCAGGAACTGCTGTTCTGTTAGATGAACGACTTGCCATAATGTGTTTCCTCCTTTTGTGTGTTATATGCTTTTGGTCTTTTTTCTATGTTATCTTTGGTACAGTGATAGTATGTCTCTCAACAAAAAAGATAAACAGACAGTTATTGTAAAAAAAAGAAAATTTAAGCAAAAGCAGCGTGCGCAGGAAAAAAACTTTGGCGAACAGACGGACGGTGTGTTACAATATCGGAGAAGAAAGGGAGTATGACAATGAAGCCTGGAGTTAAATATTTAAAAATATTGAGTAATCTTTGTGTTGCCGTGGGAGGAGTGTTGTTTTTTATTTTTCTGTTCCCGCGTCTGCTTAGTTATTTTCTTCCGTTTGTATGCGGATTTGTGTTATCGCTGATCGCAAATCCGGTGGTGCGGTTTCTTGAGAAAAAAATTAAGATCAAACGAAAATACGGTTCTGCGCTGATGATCGCGGCTGTGATCGCGGCAGTCGTCCTGGCGTGCTACGGTGTGATCTCAATCCTATTGACCGGAGTCGAGAGCTTTCTTACCTACCTGCCGACGATGTATCAGGATGCGAGCGCAGAGCTTCAGCGGGCGGCGGATCAGCTTGAGCTTTTGATCGAGCGCATTCCTTTTATGGAAACGATCGATCTTAGCGGACTTGGCGATTCCATGAGCAGCTATGTGACAGGGCTCGTATCTCAGGTCAGCGAGCCTACCTTCGGTGCGATTGGAGACATTGCAAAGCGGATTCCCGATATGCTGTTCGGTGTTGTGATGGGGCTGCTTGCGACTTATTTTTTCATTGCAGACAGAGACAGGCTGATGCTTTTTCTGGAGCGTCATCTCTCTGTTTCCTTTCGTACGCATATGAAAAGGGCATGGCATCAGATCGGAAAGGCAGTCGGCGGCTATTTTAAGGCGCAGTTTAAGATCATGCTCATTATTTATCTGATCATATGGCTTGGACTTGTAATTTTGGATGTGCGGTATGCATGGCTGATCGGCTTTGGGATCGCATTTCTTGATATGCTGCCTGTGTTTGGCGCGGGTGCAGTGCTTTGGCCGTGGGCGGCGGTAAAGCTGTTTTCGGGAAATTATGTGGCGGCGCTTGGCATGATGATCCTATACGCGGTTGCGCTGACAGTTCATCAGCTGGTACAGCCAAAGCTTGTGGGAGATTCGGTTGGAATGGACCCGTTTGCAGCTTTATTCTGTATGTATATCGGCTATAAGTTCAGCGGCGTTTTTGGTATGATCGTCGCAATACCGATCGGTATGATCTTACTGAATCTGTATGAGGTTGGAGCATTCGACACGATCATCTGGTGTGTCCGGGAGGCTGTGACAGACTTTAACCGTTTTCGGTGGGTGAGGGAGGAGCAGCCGGACGATGACGAAAGGAGTCTTTGATCGGAAATCAGAAGACCCGCGTTTTGCTTTTTTGTGGCGGGACAGGGATTTGTGACACAGAAAAGTCTGCGCGGGTTTTGTCATCGAAATCTAAACGGTTTGATGATGCGAAAAAGCTAAGGGGACATCCGTCTGCCCTTCATCAGCTGGAGAATCTTATCTGCCTTTTCCGATTCCTCCTTTGACATATTTTGTTTTAGGATCGTGACTAAGAGCTCTGTTTCCGGGTCTGTAAACTGGATATTCTTTGCTTTGGCTGAGTTCATGGTCGAGAGCAGAAACGGCATCATCTCTTTGATATCCGTGGGCTTGTTGGCGGATGCAAAGTTCATTAGAAACTGCAGCTTTTCCGGCGCCATATTTTGAAGCAGCGGGTTGTTTTGAAACAGATTATTTTCCATTGGACGTTTCCTTTCCTTTTCAATTAAAGATAGTTTCGTAGGTTTCTAGCATGGAGAACATATTCGCGAGCATATCAAGCGTCTCCTGTTCCTTGCTGTTGCAGAACTGGCGGAGATCATTCAGCATGGCAAGCATGGTGTTGCCGCCTTCCTCCACAGAGCACATGGACAGGACCTTATCCTCCTGAGAGAATACCTGTATGGTATTTTGTAATTCCATATATTTTATCAATATGGCAAATTGTTTTTTTTGTGCCTCCTGCATGTAGGGAAGCATGGTTTTTAGCATTTGCAGCTGTTTTGTCTGCGTCATATAGTCAAATGGCGTGAATGGTGAGTTTTCCATAAATACCCTTTTTTCTTTTAGTTTATGCCAGGATAAGGTGCTTTATGACAAACCCTGCATAGGATAGTAAGGGGAGGGATTTGTGTGGAAGCATCACAAATTCAATGGCGGAGTTAAATTTCAGATCCGACGTGCGCTTCCCTGCGATAAACCGTTTCGGAATGGAGATCATTATGTTGATTATAGAAGATGACAGCGTTTATGAGATAGACGAGGAATGCTTAAAGAAACGAAAGGTGCCGAAGGAGTGTAAGGTGCACGAGAAGCTTCTGCGGGAGCATAAGAGGAGAGAAGGACAGCGGCATTTTGCGGAAGATAAGAAAAAATGAAAGGTGTTTTGATATAACAACGAGCGGCACATTTTAAGAGCCGCTCTTATGTCAAACAACGAGCGACACGCTTCGCGAGCCGCTCTTATGTCAATAAAATCTCCGGCCCCAAGCGGGACCGGAGATTTTTGATGGCTGCACGGATTTATTTTCATCCGGAAATGTCTGGCGATCAGCAGAAGCTTCCGCATCCATTGTTGCCGCCGCATCCGCCGCAGCAGAACAGAAGAAGGATGATCCACAGACAGCTATCATTTCCAAAGCCGCCGCATCCGTTGTTGCCGCCGAAGAAACCGCCGTTATTGCCGCCGCAGCAGGACAATAACAGGATGATCCAGAGAATAGAACCGCAGCCTCCCTCGTTACAATTGCATCCACCACAGTTTGTTGCAGCTAAATCACTCATATTTGTTCCTCCAAATTTTTCTTACACTGTATCTTATGACAGAGAGAAAAAAGTGTTACAAAATTTTTGAAAAAGAATTGTTTCACGGCGCTTCATTTGCTATGATAAGAAAAGGACAAAGGAACGAGACGAAAGGTTGGCGAAGAAGAATGAGTTTTGTGCTGATTGTGGAGTCCGATGAGGTAAATGCCGCCCGCATTCGGACGATTTTAGAGAACATTGAGGTAAATTTTGAATATGAACTGCATACCTCCGCCGAGGAGGCGATTGCATCTGTCGAGTACCGGAAACCGGATGTGCTGGTGGCTGATATCCATATACCGGTGGTAAGCGGAACGGAATTATTTTCGATGATCCAGATGATGTCGCCGGAAACGGTATGTATTGCGCTGGCAGACGGCGGAAAGCAGAGGGAGCTGATCACATTTTTAAATACATGCAGGATTTTTAAGATCATCCTAAAGCCATGCCGCCTGGCGGAGGATTTGCTGACGCCGATTTATGCGGCGTTTGCACGTCAAAAGGAGCTTGCAAGACAGGCGGCTCTTGCGCAGAAGGAGGATGAGGAGTGGCGCAGGGTTTACGAACTTCATAAGGAGACATCGGGACTGCTGCAGGCGGAGCAGGAGGAAAAGCGTCAGTCGTTGGCGATCATTGCCGTCTTAAACGCCGCCAGCATCGATACAAGGAATGACTTGAACATTGACGCGAAGGAGCGGATCAAGCGTTGGTATCAGTGGATGCTGGAGGAATATGTACGGATCTATCTGGGCGGAACGGGAACCTATGAGCAGGTGCTGCGTTCACAGCTTGCGTTTTGTCATAATCCGGAAAGCGGCTGCAGCTTTCAAATGCAGAAACACACGAAGGAGGAAATTGAACCTGAAGCGATGAATGAGATTGCTTATATTCTGCGCCTGATCACCGGTGTATGCAGAGATCTTCAGAAAAGCTACCGTATTCAGGTTTTGATCGAGCAAGCGGAGAAGGCTTATATCCTGCGCGTGCGTTATGGGATCAGTAAAGATGCGCTGGGCAACGAGATCTCTGAGGAATGGCGTGTAAAAAATCCCGTTTTGCGCAGGGAGCTTGTGTGGGCAACGAAGCTTGCGATCGACGCGCTTGGCGGAAGATCAGCGCTTTACCGGAAGGAGCAGGAGGATATTGTAAACATTGCAGTGCTTCGCAAATAGGCGAGAAAGGAAAATGAGAATGGACAAGATTCAGATGACGACACCGCTTGTGGAGATGGATGGGGATGAGATGACCCGTATTCTCTGGCAGATGATCAAGGAGGAGCTGCTGCTTCCTTTTATCGATTTAAATACAGAGTATTACGATCTTGGTCTGATACATCGCAATGAGACGGAGGATCAGGTGACGGTTGACGCGGCAAACGCAACGAAAAAATACGGCGTTGCCGTAAAATGTGCGACGATCACGCCAAACGCCGCCCGTGTAAAGGAGTATCAGCTAAAAGAAATGTGGAAAAGTCCAAATGGCACGATCCGCGCCATGCTCGACGGTACGGTGTTCCGTGCACCGATCGTCGTAAAGGGGATTGAGCCGTGCGTAAAGAATTGGAAAAAGCCGATCACGATCGCGCGTCACGCCTATGGGGACGTCTATAAGGCGTCTGAGATGAAGATTCCGGGCGCCGGAAAATGCGAGCTTATCTACACGGCGGAGAACGGAACTGAGGTAAGGGAATTGATCCATAATTTTACGGGTGCGGGTGTCGTGCAGGGACAGCACAATCTTTGCGCTTCTATTGACAGCTTTGCAAGGAGCTGCTTTCAGTATGCGATCGACACGAAGCAGGACCTGTGGTTTGCGACGAAGGATACGATTTCCAAGCAGTATGACCATACGTTTAAGGATATTTTTCAGGAGATTTTCGATGCGGAATATGCGCAAAAATTTGAGGCCGCCGGCATCACTTATTTTTATACCTTGATCGACGATGCGGTCGCGCGCGTCATGAAGGCGGAGGGCGGCTTTATCTGGGCGTGTAAGAATTACGACGGAGATGTGATGAGCGATATGGTGTCAAGCGCCTTCGGTTCGCTGGCAATGATGACCTCCGTGCTTGTATCGCCGGACGGGTGCTATGAATATGAGGCAGCGCACGGAACGGTACAGCGTCATTATTACAAGCACCAAAAGGGGGAGGAGACTTCCACCAATTCTGTCGCTACGATCTTTGCATGGACGGGCGCGCTTAGAAAGCGCGGCGAGCTTGACGGAAATAGCGGGCTGACAGGCTTTGCGGACAAATTGGAGAGCGCCTGCATCAAGACGCTGGAAGGCGGTAAGATGACCAAGGACCTTGCTCTGATCACCACGCATCCGAAGCCGACCGTACTAAACAGCGCAGATTTTATTAAGGAAATTCGTATAACACTAGAAGGAATGTAAGACTATGGTTTTATCTTGTCAGAATATCTCAAAGTCATTCGGGACTGACGAAGTATTAAAGGATATCAGCTTTCATCTGGAAGCAAATGAAAAGGCGGCGATCGTCGGCATCAACGGCGCCGGGAAATCGACGCTACTGAAAATTATCATGCAAAAGGAGCAGGCGGACGCCGGAGAGGTAGTTCTGGCTAAGGATGCAGCGATTGGTTATCTGGCGCAGTATCAGGATATTTCCGGTGATCACAGCATCTATGAGGAGGTGCTTTCCTCACGCGGGGAGGTGCTTGAGCTGGAAGCGCGCCTGCGGGAGCAGGAGGCGCAGATGAATCTGCTCGCGGGGGAAGAATTGGAGCGCCTTCTGGAGAATTATCACAGGCTAAGCCGCGAGTTTGAATTGCTTGGCGGTCACACCTATCGAAGCGAGGTCACAGGTATTTTAAAGGGGCTTGGGTTTTTAGACGAGGAGCTTACAAGAAAGATGGGAGAGCTCTCGGGCGGGCAGAAAACGCGCGTTTCTCTGGGAAAGCTGCTCGTTACAAAGCCGGATGTGCTCTTGCTTGATGAGCCGACGAACCATCTGGATGTGGAGTCGATTCGTTGGCTGGAGGGCTTTCTTGCAAACTATAAGGGGGCTGTCGTCATTGTCTCGCACGATCGTTATTTTCTGGACCGGGTCGTGACAAAGGTAATTGAAATTTTTCAGCACAAGGGGTTTGTCTATCAGGGAAATTACACGGAATTTGCAAAGAAGAAGGCGAAGGTGCGCAAGGATCTGCTACGGCAATACTATCGCCAACAGCAGGAGATCAAGCGTCAGGAGGAGGTCATCGCGAAGCTAAAAGCGTTTAATCGGGAGAAATCAATTAAGCGCGCGGAGAGCCGGGAGAAGCTTCTGGATAAGGTGGAGCGTCTTGAGAAGCCGACGGAGGAGCATACGGATGTCTACATTGTCCTAGAGCCGGAAGTGACAAGCGGAAACGATGTTTTAACTGTTTCAAACCTCGCGAAAGCATATGGGGCGCATCGTCTTTTTTCAGACCTTTCCTTTGAATTAAAGCGCGGGGAGCGCGTTGCCCTGATCGGAAATAACGGAACGGGAAAGACGACGATCCTTAAGCTGATCAATGGATTGGCGGAGGGAGACGCCGGCAGCATTACGCTGGGAACAAATGTGCAGATCGGTTATTACGATCAGGAGCATCAGCTGCTTCATATGGAAAAGACGATTTTTGAGGAGATCTCCGACGCATATCCGCAGTTAAATAACACAAAAATAAGGAATGTGCTGGCTGCGTTTTTATTTACGAATGACGATGTGTTTAAGCGCATTTCCGATCTGAGCGGCGGAGAGCGCGGCAGGGTTTCCCTGGTAAAGCTGATGCTTTCCAATGCAAATTTTCTGATCCTTGACGAGCCGACAAACCATTTGGATATTACCTCAAAGGAGATTTTGGAGAGCGCCCTGAATCAGTATACGGGAACAGTTTTATTTGTCTCGCACGACCGCTATTTTATCAATCAGACAGCGACACGGATTCTGGAGTTGACGGGAGAGACGCTTGTCAATTATCTTGGCAATTATGATTATTATCTGGAAAAGCGTGAGGAGCTGACGCGTGTCTATGCGTCTTTGCCGGACGATTTAGGGAATGCGCAAAGCGAGAAAGAGACGAAGGTGGCACCGGCGGCAAAGACAGACTGGAAGCAGCAAAAGGCAGAGCAGGCGCGTCTGCGCAAGCTTATGAACGAGCTGAAAAGGGCAGAGGAGCGTATTGCATCACTGGAATCGGAGCTTGCAGAGATTGACGCGGCATGTGCGCTGCCGCAAAACGCGACAAATTCCGCAAAGCTGAATGAATTGGGTCAAAGGCGAGAGACATGCCAAAGGGAATTGGATGCGTGTTATGAGACATGGGAGCGCTTATCGCTTGAGACAGAAAACTTCGCAGACTGACGTTGTTAAATTTTTGTCACATTGACAGACACCCCGATAATCATTATAATAGCACTAGCAGGTTTTGTAGGAAAGGTGGAGAATCACGTGCAGCAAAAGGAGATTTCGCAGGCTGTCATTCGCAGAATGCCGCGCTATTACCGTTATCTGGGGGAATTACTTGAGGATGGTGTAGAGCGGATTTCCTCGAATGATCTAAGCCGCACTATGCGGGTGACTGCATCGCAGATTCGTCAGGACTTAAATAATTTCGGCGGATTCGGACAGCAGGGCTATGGATATAATGTAAAATACTTACACGATGAGATCGGAAAGATATTAGGTCTGGATCAGAGACATAATATCATTGTCATAGGCGCTGGAAATCTGGGGCAGGCAATTACCAACTATGTGAAATTTGAGCAGCTTGGTTTTATGATCATTGGCTTGTTTGATATTAATCCGGCACTTGAGGGCTTAACGGTGCGCGGGATTAAGATCCATATGATGGATGAGCTGCCGGCTTTTTGCGAGGAGCATCAGGTAGATATTGCGGCTCTGACGCTTCCAAAGGAAAAGGCGGATGCAAGCGCGCATCGTCTTGTAGAACTCGGCATCCATGCGATCTGGAATTTTGCGCATGTGGACCTTGACCTGATCGATCAGGATGTCGTCATTGAGAACGTGCATCTTTCGGACAGTCTGATGCAGCTTTCCTATAATATTGTAAAAAACAGAGCAAAAATAGAGCACTCATCATAAGGCAAAAAGCGCCCACCTATGGTAAGGGCGCTTTTTTCTGACATTGGTTTGTAGGAGGAGGGAACCATGCGGTATCTTGTAACGGGTGATGAAATGAAGACCTACGATAAAAATACGATAGAGACCTTACAGCTTCCTGCGCTTGTGCTGATGGAACGCGCCGCGCTTTCTGTTGTGGAGGAGCTGTGGGAAACTCCGGCGGTGCGCGGGCGTATACTGATCGTCTGCGGGAACGGAAATAACGGAGGAGACGGCTATGCCGTCGCGCGTCTGCTTTTGCAAAGAGGCTGTGAGGTGGATGTGGTAGCTGCGCCTGCTTCCTTAGGGAGAACAGCGGAGAACCGGCGTCAAGCAGATATTTTTCGCGCATACGGCGGGAGGATTCTGGAGAAGATACCAGACAACCGATGCTACAGTGCAGTGATCGATGCTGTTTTCGGCGTGGGACTCTCCCGCAGCATAGAGGGGGACTATGCCGCGCTGCTTGCACAGATGAACGGACTTTCCGGTATGAAGATCGCGTTAGATATTCCGTCCGGTATCTGCGCGGACACCGGAGCGGTGCTTGGAACGGCGTTTCGCGCTGATCTGACGATCGCGTTCGGATTTGAGAAAATCGGAACGGCGCTCTGGCCGGGCAATACCTATGCCAAAACAGTGCGTGTTAAGGAGATCGGGATAGACGGGCATAGCTTTTTGGGGCGGTCGCCAAAGCTTGCGGCGTTTGAGAGAGAGGATCTAAAACGGCTTCCGGCGAGGGAGAGTCATTCCAACAAGGGAAGCTTTGGAAAATTACTTGTGATCGCAGGAAGCGCGGGTATGGCGGGGGCAGCGTATCTTTGCGCCAAAGCGGCGTATTGCTGCGGCTGTGGTCTGGTGCGGATCGTCACACCGGAGGAAAACCGCAGTATGCTGCAGATGAAGCTCCCGGAGGCGATCGTGTGTGCATATGAAGGAGCGCCGGAGGAAGCGTGGCTAAGGGAGCAGCTCGCATGGGCGGATGCGGTTGTGTGCGGACCGGGCATCGGAACATCGGAAACGGCAGTAGGATTGGCAGAGAAGGTGCTTTGCGAGACGCGGGTTCCGCTTCTTTTGGATGCGGACGCCCTGAATTTGCTGGCGCGTGATCTGGGAATGTTGGAAACATGCAGGGTGCAGGTGATCGTTACGCCGCATTTGGGTGAGATGAGCCGTTTATGCCAAAAAAGTATCTCTTATCTGCAAAGTCATCTGCTTGAGGCAGCGGAAGCTTTCGCGGCGGAGCATGATGTGATCTGCGTGTTAAAGGACGAGCGCACGGTCACATGTATTCCCGGTGCGGGCGCCTATCTCAACCTGTCGGGAAACGACGGTATGGCGACTGCCGGAAGCGGAGATGTGCTAAGCGGTGTGATCGGCGGACTGCTGGCGCAGGGAATGCGCGCGGAGGATGCTGCGCCGCTCGGCGTGTTTTTGCATGGAGCGGCGGGGGACGCCGTGCGGGAAAGATACAGCGTTCCCGGGCTTATGGCGTCTGATCTGCACGAGGGGCTGCGGCTGGTACTCAAAGAAGCAGAACAGTTTGGAAAGGAAGGAAAAGCATGAAAAGATACAGCAGAGTTCATGCAGAAATCGATCTGGATGCGATTCTTCACAATATGGAAGCAATGCATCAGTGTGTCTCGGAGCACACAAGGCTTATGGCAGTCATAAAAGCAGACGGCTACGGGCACGGAGCAGTCGAGATTGCGGAGGCGATCGACGGGCTGCCCTATGTATTCGGTTATGCCGTGGCAACCGTTGAGGAGGGGCTTATTCTGCGTAATCATGGTATTGAAAAGCCAATCCTCATTCTTGGCTATGTCTTTCCGGAGCAGTATCATGATATGATCCGGGCGCGTATCCGTCCGACTGTCTTTACGAGCGATATGGCGGAGCGCCTGTCCGTTATGGCAGGGCGCCTTGAGGTGGAGTGTCCGATCCATTTTGCGGTAGATACGGGAATGAGCCGCATCGGTTATCAGGCGACGGAGGAGGCGGCAGAGGAAATGGCACGGATCGCATCCCTCCCGCATATTGTGGTAGAGGGAATCTTCACGCATTTTGCACGGGCGGACGAAGCGGATAAGACGAGCACTTACCGGCAGCTTGACCTGTTTCGTCAGATGATCGGGATGCTAAAGGAGCGTGGGGTGACGATTCCGATCCATCACTGTGCGAACAGCGCGGCGATCGTCGATCTGCCAGAAACAAATATGGATTTGGTGCGCGCGGGCATTACGATGTACGGTCTGTGGCCGTCGCCGGAGGTGGATAAGAGCCGGATTGATCTAAAACCGGCGCTTTCCCTTGTCACACATGTTGCTTATGTCAAGGAGCTTCCGGCAGGACGAGAGATCAGCTACGGCGGCACTTACACCACGACAAAGCGGCAGAGGATCGCGACGATCCCCGTGGGCTATGCTGACGGCTATGCAAGAGGACTTTCCAATCGTGCGGATGTGCTGATCCACGGAAAGCGCGCACCGATCTGCGGCAGAGTCTGTATGGATCAGTTCATGGTGGATGTGACGGACATCCCGCAGACGGCGACGGGCGATAAGGTGACGCTGATCGGAAAGGACGGAGAGGAGCAGATCACGATGGAGGAGCTTGGCGCGCTTTCCGACCGCTTTAATTATGAATTTGTCTGCGATCTTGGAAAGAGGATCCCAAGAGTTTATCTGCAGAACGGCAGAGTGATAGGGACAAAAGATCATTTTTCCGAATAAACAGAATACACCCGTGAAAATTGGCAATACTATCCTTAAAACAATAGGGAGTGGAAAGTATATGGTAATCAGACGTGGGGATATTTTTTATGCAGATTTAAGACCTGTCGTAGGCTCGGAGCAGGGAGGCGTACGCCCGGTGCTCATTATACAAAACGATGTCGGAAACCGGCACAGCCCGACAGTCATCTGTGCGGCGATCACCTCGCAGATGAATAAGGCAAAGCTGCCGACGCATGTGGAGCTTGACAGCCGACGCTATGCGCTCGTGAAGGATTCTGTCGTCCTTTTGGAGCAGCTGCGCACGATCGATAAGACAAGGCTTAAGGATAAGGTGTGCCATCTGGACGCGCAGATTCTTGTGAAAATAGATAAAGCGCTTGAGATAAGTCTTGAACTATATACATAGCTTGACTATTACACGGGAAAATGATACGATTTTAACAGTTTTTTGTGTAATTTTAAGATACGAGAAGGAGAGAAAAGAGATACCTATGGAGGATGGATCAAATCCCATCGCCGGGATTTTCATTTTTGCCGGAGTCATACTGGCAGATTTTGTGATTTTCGGCTTTTACGCTGCCATGCAGAATCTCAATGAGACAGCGATTGAGAAGATGGCAAAGAACAAGAAAACGAGAGCCATGGAGCTGCTCTTAAAGTATATGGATAAGACGGAGCGCTATACGCATATCTGTCAGCTGTTGATTCTTGCGGCGCATATGCTGCTCGGATTTTTTGAGGTGCCGCTCTGGATCAAGCATTTTTTAGCGGGGAAGGAGCATACGTTTTTGTTTGTGCTTGCGCATGTCGCGATTTTTCTGGCGCTGATATTTCTGGTGCTTGTCTTTGGCATCTACACGCCGGAAAAGGTGGCGGCAAGGAAGCCGGAAAGCTGGGCGCTTCGGCTGGTCGTTCCGGTGCACGCGCTTGAGCTTCTCCTGTTTCCGCTGATCTGGCTGACAGATGTGATGTCGAATATGCTGGCGCGTGTTTTTGGCGTAGACCCGCTCAGCGATACGGACGACGTGACGGAGGAGGAGATCATCAGCATGGTCAACGAAGGTCACGAGCAGGGCGTGCTTTTGGCGAGTGAGGCGGAAATGATACACAATATTTTCGAGTTCGGCGACAAAGAAGCGAAGGATATTATGACGCACCGGAAAAATATTGTGGCGCTTGACGGGGAAAAGACGTTTCGGGAAACGCTACTTGTGATACAGGAGAGCAATTACTCCAGATTTCCGGTTTACGTCGGCGATATCGATAATATCATCGGCGTGCTACATATTAAGGAAGCGCTGGATCTTAGCATGGACGCATCCGTTTATGAAATACCGATCAAGGATATGGAGGGCATGATCCTTGCGGTTGATTTTATTCCTGAGACGAGAAATATCAACGCGCTGTTTGCCGCCATGCAGTCGGATAAGAGTCATATGGTGATCGTTGTGGACGAGTACGGACAGACCGCGGGGCTTGTTGCGATGGAGGATATTTTAGAGGAGATCGTCGGAAATATCGAAGACGAGCATGACGACGAGGAGTCTATGATCGAAAGGTGCTCGGATGGCAGCTATCTGATGCGGGGCATGACGCCGTTTGATGAGGTGAAGGACGAGCTTGGCATCGAGCGTGAGGAGGAGGCAGACGAGTTTGAGACACTCAGTGGCTTTCTGATCGCACTGCTCGGCAGGATCCCGGGAGAACACGAGGTGTTTTCCACGACGGCATACGGCTATTTATTTGAAATCTTAGCAGTTGAGAATAAAATGATAAAGAATGTGCATGTCGCAAGGCTGCCGGAGGAGGCGGCAGAAAACGGCGCTCCTGCGGCGGATCCTGCCGACGAGGAGGCTTGCCAGAAGCCGGGATAAATGATAAAATATAGCGGAATTTGTAAAAATAGAGAGGATAAAAATTATGTCTGGACATTCAAAATTTGCCAATATTAAACACAAAAAAGAGAAAAACGATGCGGCGAAGGGAAAAATCTTTACCGTGATCGGACGTGAGATTGCCGTTGCGGTCAAGGAGGGAGGGCCTGATCCGGCAAATAATTACAAGCTGGCACAGGTCATCGCAAAGGCGAAGGCGAACAATATGCCAAATGACACGATCGACCGCGGCATCAAAAAGGCGGCGGGAGACGGCGATGCTGTCAATTATGAATTTTGTACCTATGAGGGGTATGGACCGAGCGGAACGGCGATCATCGTAAAATGCCTGACTGACAATAAGAACCGTACGGCTGCCAACGTCCGCAATGCGTTTACAAAGGGACAGGGGAGCATCGGTACGCAGGGATGCGTTTCCTATATGTTTGATGAGAAGGGACAGATCATCATTGCAAAGGAGGACTGCGCAAAGGATGCGGACGATTTGATGATGCTTGCGCTTGACGCGGGTGCAGAGGATTTCGCCGAGGAGGAGGATTCCTTTGAGATTTTAACGTCTCCCGATGAGTTTGAAACAGTCCGCGCGGCGTTGGAGAAAGAAAATATCGTTATGGCGGAGGCTTCTGTTACGATGCTCCCGCAGACCTATGTGGAGCTTACCGCAGAGGAGGATCTGACAAACATCAACCGCATTTTGGATTTGCTTGATGCGGATGACGATGTGCAGGAGGTTTACCACAACTGGGAGGAATAGGAGATCAAAGGCGCAGGAGAGGAGATGTGGGCGATGCGGATTTTGCTTGCAGAGGATGAGAGGGATCTCAATCACATTATCACATTAAAGCTCAGGCAGGACGGCTACAGTGTAGACAGCTGCCATGACGGTGAGGAGGCGCTTGAGGCGCTTGAGGTGGCGGATTACGATGCGGTGATCCTTGATATTATGATGCCGAAGGCAGATGGACTTACAGTCTTAAAGAAGCTTCGCAGAGACGGAAATACAACTCCTGTACTTTTTTTGACTGCCCGCGACGCGGTGGAGGATCGTGTGCGCGGTCTGGATGGAGGGGCGAACGATTATCTGGTAAAGCCGTTTTCCTTTGAGGAGCTGATGGCGCGCATCCGCGCAATGACGCGCAATACGTTCGGCATGGCAGACAATATCCTTTCGGTTGCGGATCTGGAGATGGACTGCAATGCCCACACTGTCACACGCGGCGGCGTGCAGATTGTTCTTTCCGCAAAGGAATATGCTCTTTTGGAATATCTGATGCGCAATCGGGGGATCGTTCTCTCACGAGAGAAGATTGAGAACCATATCTGGAACTTTGATTATGAGGGCGGCACAAATGTGGTCGACGTTTATATCCGTTATCTCCGCAAAAAGCTGGACGACGGGCATGAGAAAAAGCTGATCCATACTGTGCGTGGCAGCGGCTATGTCCTGAGGAAGGAAGCATGAAAAAACTTTCCATCCGTATGAAAATTACACTATGGTTTGGCGCTGTGTTGGCTGTCATGGTGGGACTTACATATATTGTGGCGCTGTCGATCAGCGATTCTATGATGCAAAAGCAGCTGCAGGATAATCTTGTCACAACGGTTGAGGACAATGTAGACGAGGTGGAATATTACAGGGTCTATCCGAAGAATAAGGTGGATAACGGAACAGATTTGTATCTGCGCCACAGCAGCGGCTACATGGAGATTGACGATGATTTTCTTGATAAGGTCAACGGCATCTATACAGCGCTTTATCAAAAGGACGGTACGCTTGTCTATGGAGAAAATCCGATCGCTACGGAGGATGGAGAGATTGTTTTTTCAGACGGTCAGGTCCATAAAAAAACAGTACATGGTGTTGTCTGGTATTCATTTGATCGGGAGCTGACAACGAAAGGGCTGGAAGGAGTCTGGCTGCGCGGCACGGTTTCTTCGGAACAGGGAAATCTGCAGCTCTCCGCTGTGGTGCGGCTCTCCCTGATCCTGATGCCGCTGTTGATGCTGCTTGCAGTTTGCGGCGGATATTTGATCGCCGGAAGATTTCTTTCTCCGATCAAGCAGATCACACAGACCGCAGCGCAGATCGGACAGGGCAGGGACTTAAAGCAGAGGATTGCGTTAAAGGGCGGCAGCAAGGATGAGCTTCACCAGCTCGCACTTACGTTTGACGAGATGTTTGAGCGGCTTGACGCTTCGTTTGAGGCGGAGCGTCAGTTTACATCGGATGCGTCACATGAGCTTCGTACGCCGATGGCGGTGATCATGGCGGAGTGTGAATATATGCTGGAGCAGGAGAGAAGCAGCGGGGAATACGAGGACGCGATGCGTGTGGTTTACCGGCAGGGGAAAAAGATGTCGCGTCTGATCGAGGATATGCTCATGTTTACCCGCATGGAGCGCAGGGCAGATGCCTTTTCTATGAAGGAACTCAATTTTTCTCAGCTGGCAGAGGATGTATGCGAGGATATGCGGCATATTGCAGAAAAAAATATTTCGCTGTCTGCAAGGATTGAGCCGGAGATATGGATTTTCGGAAATTATGATCTGCTCGTGCGGCTTTTAACAAATCTGATCACGAATGCTTACCGATACGGAAAAGAGAATGGGCACATTACAGTTGCACTTTGCAGTAATGCGGAGGAAGTGACGCTGTCGGTTAAGGATGACGGCGTTGGAATCTCGCGGGAGGAGCTGGAAAAGATATTTCTCCGTTTTTATCAGTCCGACACTGCCAGAAGCGGCAGTGGCACAGGGCTTGGTCTTGCGATGGTCCGTGAGATCGCACAGTTTCATCAGGGAAGGGTTTTTGCCGAGAGCACACCGGGGGAGGGGAGTACCTTCTTCTTTCAGGTAAAAGTCAGTCGTACATAAATATCAAAAAAATGAAAAATATGGAATGTTTTAATGCTCCTTTAATGTTTGGACTTTATAGTAAGGTCAGAAACAAGAGAGGAGCATTTTTAAATATGAAGAAGATGAAAGATTTTTTTGCAACACCGAAGAAAGCAGTGATAACATCTGTCTGCCTTGTGGCGGGCGTTGGAGTTCTTGCAACAGGTTCTGTTTTTGCGGCGGGCGCAATTGCAAGGGGAACAGGAATAGGGACTACGAAGGCTGAGGACATTGCGTTAAAAGACGCGGGTACAGATTTTTCACAGGCGCGCGTGTATCATACACAGTTTGATTTTGACGACGGGCATTATATTTATGAGGTTGAATTTACTGCTAACGGGATGGAATATGATTACCACATCAAGTCCTCAAACGGAAAGATTCTTAGTAGGAGCAGCGAGCCGATGGAAGGATATGGGGCATATGCCTATCAGAATCAGAACGCAGCTGCTGCACAGCAGAACCAGAATGCAGGCGTAGATCAGAGTCAGAATGCAGTTGCTGCGGCAAATCAAAACCAGAATGCAGGCGCAGATCAGGGGGCTGTTCCAAATGCAGCTGCTGCACAGCAGCCGGTGGGTAATCAGGGGGCTGCTCCAAATGCAGCTGCTGCAACCATCGACATTGAGGCTGCACAGCAGATCGCATTAGACCATGCAGGACTGTCAGCGGATGAAGTAAAATATATGAATGCATATCTGGAGTATGACGATGGCATTGAGCAGTATGAGATTCAGTTTTATAAGGGAACAACCGAGTATGAGTATTCCATTGATGCAGTGAACGGAACTGTGCTTGGATACAGCATGGAATCTATTTTCAGTTAAAAATAAAAAGTATTAATGTTTGTTTAATCTTTGTGAATTATAGTAAGAACAGAAACAGGAAAGGGGTATTTCACATATGAAAAAAGTAAAGGATTTTTTTGCAACACCGAAAAAAGCGATCGTGACATCTGTATGCCTCGTAGGAGGACTTGGGGTACTGACGGCAGGCTCTGTCGCAGTGACTGCCTCCGTTGCGAAGAATAATTCGATCGGAAATATTGCAGCGGAGGATATTGCGCTTAAGGATGCCGGTATTGACTATTCACAGGCGAGAATTCACCGTACGGAGTTTGACTATGACAATGGTCAGTACCTGTATGAAGTAGAGTTTTCATCGAACGGAGTGGAGTATGATTATCGGATCAAGGCATCTGACGGTACGATCCTCTGGAGAGACAGCGAACCGATGGACGGTTATGTGGCAAATGTAAACGGAAATCAAACGCAGGTAGAAGCGCAGCAGCAAGCACCGCAGCTGTCAGCAGAGCAACAGCAGGCACAGGAGACACTGGCACAGGCACAAGAGACGTTAGCGCAGGCACAGCAGCAGCAGAAGCAGGCACAGGAAGCAGCACAGCAGGCGCAGGAGGCGCAGAAGCAGGCGGAAGCAGCCGCGCAGGCACAGCAGCAGCAACAGCAGGCACAGCAGCAACAGCAGGCACAGGAAGCAGCACAGCAGGCGGAAGCAGCACAGAAGCAGGCACAGCAGCAACAGCAGGCACAGCAGCAACAGCAGGCACAGCAGCAACAGCAGCCAGCTCCACAGCAGCCAGCTCCACAGCAGCCAGCACAAAATAATACCTATATCAGTGTAGATCAGGCGAAGAATATTGCGCTTGGAAAGGCAGGACTTTCAGCATCCGGAGTTAATTATGTAAAAACGAAGCTTGAAAATGACGACGGACGCGCGGAATATGAAATTGAATTTTACAGCGGAACGTGGGAATATGACTATACGATTGATGCTGTGACCGGAAATGTCTTGGAATATGATGTAGATTCTATTTATGATTAAGAATGAGCGGCACATTTTGCGAAGCAGCTCTTAGGTTGGAAAAAAGGCAGTCTGTACAAAATCAGGTACAGGCTGCCTTTTTGCTGACCGCATTGCGGCAGAGCGTAATTGTGTCGCTCGTTGTTGACCTAAGAGTGGCTCGCAAAGCTTGTCACTCGTTTTGTATCATGGGGCTATTTGATCTGTGTCATAGGAAGCATCGCGGCTCCCACAATTCCGGGTTCTTCCAAAACAGCCTCCTTGAATATGACAGGCTGCATACCCTCGTGGATCATTGAGCGATAGAAGCGTTCCATTTTCTCGAAAAATACGTCCTTTCCTTTCATAACGCCTCCGCCAACAACAAATACATGCGGATCAATGATGTGACCGATCGCAGAAAACATCATTGCCAGATCATAAGCCATATCGTCTACAAGTTTTAATGCTTTTTCATCTCCTGTGCGTGCAAGCTCAAATACATTTCCGGCATGCGCGATCTGTTCGCCGAATAACTCACGTCCCTTACGGGTGATTGCAGTTCCGCTTGCCTCATTTTCAACGGCTCCAACATTTAAAATATTGTATTTTTCTCTGTTCCGGTCAATGCAGATGTTTCCGATTTCTCCCGCATGTCCGTTCTGCCCGCTGATGACCTTCTGGTCAATGACAAGAGCGCCTCCGATCCCTGTGGAAATTGTGACATAGTATACGATCGGATAGCCCTTTCCCCCGCCAAGCACTGCCTCTCCCAGAGCTGCAACCTTCACATCGTTGTCCATAAAGACAGGCCTTTGGAAATGCTTGCCAATATAGTCTGCGATCGGAAAGCCGATCAGCTTCGGAAGATTTGTAGAAACGATGATCCTTCCGTTTTTCGTATCGATCGGACCGGGGATGCCAAGTCCGATTCCCGTACAGTCCTCATAGCCGTCAAGACTTTCGATCAGAGAGATGATCGTTTCCATGACTGGCTCGGCTCCGCGTTCGGGATGACTTTCTGATTTTTTCATACATTGAATCGTACCATCCGCAAGCACGATCGCTGCACGGATATTTGTGCCTCCAAGATCAACACCGATAAATTTTTGCATAGTGATACCTCATCCTTTTTTTCTTTTATTATACTATGCCTGCGAAAAGATGCAAGAGAGGCAGAGAAAATAATGCGTCTGCTTCATTTCTATTTTTTCATTTTACATAGTATGCCGCTCGTTGTGATCCATGACTTATATCAGACAAGCTTATAGGCATGGACAGAGCATGCGCTATCAGGTATAATTTTAAAAACGATAGAAACGGGGGAGGGGTTATCAATGACAGAGCAGGAAAAGATCGCGACAGCGGTTGATGAGAAGGGCGTCAGCAGCTGGACAAACGGTCTTAGAGCATTTGGGAAAGAAGAATTGGAGATTGTTGGAAGCAGCCATTCTCCCGAGGAGGTTTACGGCATGATGTTGTACATTTCAGAGTATCTGCTGGAGGAGGGAGCCGTTCTGCGGGATGGAGAGACCATTGGCCTTTCGGCGGAGCAAAAGCTGCCCCTGACATTTTCGGCAGGTGTTTTTATGGAAGGCATGTCAATGAAAATCGGTTTTTAAGGAATCCGGGACTGTATGGGCAGGGGCGTGAGGGTCAGGGAGAAGGGAGCGAAAGAGTGATCACGGCGCCTCCGGTCTGCGCTGAATTTTTTAATGTAAGCTGTCTGTTATGCTGCCGGAGGATGCTGTCGGTGATAAAAAGCCCCATGCCAAAGTGGAGCTTTGAGGTCCGGCTTTTCTCCCCCCCCCATAAAAAATTGTTCCCGCGCATGGGAGAGCGCTTCCGGCGTGAAACCGCTCCCCTCGTCCGTGACAGAGATTTGCAGAAAGCCGTCCACTTTTTGTGTCATTACATAGACGGTTCCTTCGGGCGGCGAATAGTCAAGCGCGTTGCCGATCACATTGAAAATCGCCCGCTCCAGCAGTAGTTTGTCCGCAGCAAGCGTGCCTAAATCTTTGCCGGTTTCCATGCGCAGAGAAATTCCCTGCGTAAGGCAAAGAGACTCTGCCCGCGCAGCGATCTGTTCCATATAATCGGACAGATCAAACGCTTCGGAATGAAGCTGATACCCCGCAGACGTTCGCGATATGTCGATCAGCGTCCGGATGTAAACGCCGATCTGCTCTGAACTTTCCGTGATGTATTTTGCATATAGCTGCTGTTCTTCGTCAAGCGTTGTCTCGCAGATCAGGTCGATATTTCCCTGAATGACAGTTAAAGGAGTTTTCAAGTCGTGGGCGAGCGCGGCAATCTGCTCCCGTTGTAATTGTTCTGCGTTCCACTGCTGCTTTAACGATGCCTGCAGATTGTCTTTCATATCAGAAAAAGAGGAGAGTACGTCCTCAAATTCCCGGATTCTGGAATGTCCCACCTCAAAATCAAGATTTTGCTGTGCCACCTGCGCTGTGGCTTCAAAAAGCGGGGAGAGCTGTGCCCGCAGATTTTTTGCAAATTTTGCCGTCAGCAGCGCACATACCGCCGTACAGTTGATCCCAATGAGGATGACGAGCAGAACCTCCGGTGACGGGAAGTGCGCATAAAACCATTCGTTTGTAAATTGTGAGCCAATGTAATATTGAAGCACTACATATTCCTTTTCGCGTGTGATAAATAAATACTGCTTGTTCAGGTTTTCATTGATCTTTCCGGCGACGGCATAATCCATGGCACGCGCAAAGTCGTCGCCCTTAAGGGATGTTTCCAGTACCTGATAATTTTTATCCAGCACTAAATATTTAAGCCCCACGGGAAGCGCTACATCTGCCAGATCGGGCGTTGCGGCGATAACGGGAACAAGGCTTTTGGCACTCTGCTCGGAATAATCGGCGTAGGTGATAAATCCGGTCGTCGCCCCGATAAAAATAAGGCTGAATGGAAGGATGACAGAAGCAGCCAGACCAAGCAGCAGCATACATAAAAATTTCCAGAAGGATGCTTTCAGTGACGTTGTTTTCTTTATTCCCATTTGTACCCAATCCCCCAGACTGTTGCGATCGGCTGGATGCCCAGTTTTCCAAGCTTCGCCCGGATATTTTTGATATGTGTTGCGATCGTGGAGTTGTCGCTGTCGCCGTCCAGACTGAAAACCGCTTCGTAAACCTGCTCTCTGGAAAACACCTGACCTTTGTTTCTCGCAAGATATTCGCAGATGAGGTATTCACTTTTCGTCAGGGGAACGGGCGTGCCATCTACGCGCAATTCCTTGGCTGACAGATCGATTTTTATCCGGTCAAAGATAAGCGCGGTATGACGTTCTCTGTGCTCTCGGCGCAGATGGGCGTTGACGCGCGCCCTCAGCTCTGCAATGCGGAACGGTTTGGTCAGATAGTCGTCCGCGCCAAGTCCAAGCCCGAAAGTAATGTCATGCTCCATTGTCTTTGCAGTCAGAAAGAGAATGGGACAGTCCACCAGAGAACGGATCTTCTCACAATAGGAAAAGCCGTCGACGTCCGGCATCATAATGTCAAGCAGGATCAGATCATAGCTGCCCAGCTTGTCGGGAGGAACCTGTACGGCAGACGTGCAGACGGTAACTAGGTGTCCGTCTTTTCGTAATCCATTTTTGACAAGCTCTAAAATAGACGGCTCGTCATCGATCATAAGAATTGCTGCCATGTTATCGCCCCCTTTCATTGTGTCCTTTAGTATAGCATACTTCAAAAAAGCAGAAAAGCTGTCACTGCCGCAAATCTTTTATTCATAATTTTTTCGTCCCTCCCAATGAGAAAACCATAAAAAAGTCAATAACACGCCTCCTATTGTGAATACAGCGATCCATATCCATTCTGTTGCGTGAACAGAAAGCCTGTCGTTCATAACATCATGCACCCAGTTCATAGACCATGCAAAGGGGATATATCGCGCCATACCATTCAGCTCAATATTGCTATATAAAATACATTGCAGACTTTCAAATACGCCCCAAAACAATGAGATACCAAGTCCAAACCGAAAGCTAAGGAACAAATGCAGGGCGTAAATGATGAAATTGTAAAATGCCATTCCTGCGGCTGCCTTGACGAGCATATAAAGTGGTACGGGATCTGCTATTCTCAAAAAATGAACGCCAAGAAGAAAGAGAAGAAACAGAGAAAACAGTGCAGCGATTCCTGTTCCATATAAAACGACCAATTTTGTCAGCATGGCTTTACATCGGTCAGGTACTCCAAGCAACATTTGAAAGTGTGAAGCCTTTTCTTCCAATAAAACATTCAGGCTGACGATCACACTTATCAGCAAGGGAAAAACGGTCGCTGTAAGCTCCAGTATCATGTTTAATTTTTTGTCATCCGCTGTGTTTCCATAAAGGACATAGTAAACCATAAAGAGTAACGCTCCCACAACAGGCAGACATAAATGCATCGTCCAAAACGGCGTATGCTTCACTTTTAACAGTTCAGAATGAACCCCTCCGAAAAAGTCCATACGTTACCTCCTTTTTGAAAAGTCCCTTGCGTCGGCATAAGTGAAAACAGCAAACAGCAGCAGCAACAGTGCGACGCAGATCAAAGCGGTGACAGAAAAGGAGGAACTGCCAGTAAACGTTCCGTTTAACTGGATCCCCAGCAGCGGCTCCGCCAGTTTTGCGGCGTAGCAATACGGTACGAAATACCAGACCGCCGTATTTCCCGATGCAATGGGCAGGAAGATTCCGAGTACGGTATTTAAGACGACCGGAAAAAAGAGTCCTGTTCTGCGTGTAAGGAAAAGGCACAGCGGAATCTGCCAGAGGGACGAGAGAACGATCCCGATACTGCCGCAAATACTCTGCCCGACAGAATATACCGCCGTTGCCGGAGAGATGAGATGGCTCACAGAGACGAGCATGGCGAAAAATAGTGCAGAGACAAGCAGTTTTTCGGTCAGGATCATGCCTTTTGCAGATTCAAATTTTAACAGGTTTGCGGGCATGGAAAATACAGAGTAGTATTTTCCGGCATTTTCCTCTTTCCGGTGCGATAAAGAGCATAGGATCGCGATCGTACCGGGGAGCAAAAACGCGTACCACCAGTAAAATGCGGTGTATTGAAAGCCCGTAAAGCTTCCAACGACCCACGCAAACACAGCGGTGAGCAGCGGAAGGAGAAAGACAAGCCTGTTGATGGCGCTTCTCTTAAATTTTAGATGTTCTGATTTGAAATAGTTCATGCCATGCCCTCCCTGCGATTGTTTTTTACCACGTCCATAAAAAGCTGTTCGAGATTTTCATTTGCATTAAATTTCCCCTCATATCCCAGAACGCCGCCGGCAATAATGCCGATATGGTCGGCTGTCTGCTGCACCTCGGAGAGCATATGGCTGGAGAGGATGACGGTGATGCCTTTTGCGGGAAAGGAGCGGATCAGCGCCCGAAGCTCCTCGATCCCTACCGGGTCAAGTCCGTTGGCAGGCTCGTCGAGGATGAGCAGCTTGGGGTGACCAAGCAATGCAAGCGCAATCCCAAGACGTTGCTTCATGCCAAGAGAGAACTGTCCGGCTCTTTTCCTGCAGGTATCCGCGAGGCGGACGGTCTGTAAAACCTCCGTAATCCGACTGTCCGGCAGCCCTAAGAGGGTTGCTTTGACCTTCAGGTTTTCGCGGGCGGTCAGATTTTCGTAGAGGGGCGGCGTTTCGATCAGCGCTCCGATGTGGTTTAAGTCGCTGCGCGTCCACGCATGACCGTCAAACGTGATGCTTCCGGCAGTCGGTTTTAAAATGCTTGCGATCATTTTGAGCGTTGTGGATTTTCCTGCTCCGTTTGGTCCGAGCAGACCGTAGACGGTATTTTTTTCAATGTGCAGACAGATGCGGCTGACTGCCGTCTGCCCGCGAAATGATTTGCAGAGATCTGTGGTTTGCAACATCATAGTCGTAATTGATAGAGTCCTTTCATTTGATTAAGATAGGGGTAGAATAGCGTGTAATTTTGAAAATTTTATAAAGAAAGAAAAAATAAACGAGAGCGGGAGAGTTTTTAGGCAGTTTTTTCGCGCATCCGGCTCGCAGAGGTGTTTCGTTTTTCCTGTTATTTTTCTGATTTTTATGGAATAAATCTGGAATTACGCATAAAAATGTTGTATGATAGGAGCAAAGAATGAGGTAAGGAGCGATAGAGAAAATGGGAAAAGACTATAAGCTTGAGACAAGGTGCATCCAGAGCGGCTGGCAGCCAAAATGCGGGGAGCCGAGAGTTCTGCCGATTTATCAGAGCACGACCTTTAAGTACAATGACAGCGATCAGATGGGCAAGCTTTTTGATCTGGAGGCAGAGGGATATTTTTATACAAGACTGCAGAATCCGACGAATGATGCCGTCGCCTCCAAAATCACTGCGCTTGAGGGTGGAGTGGGAGGTATGCTGACTTCCTCCGGGCAGGCGGCGAATTACTATGCACTGTTTAATATCTGTGAGTCGGGAGACCATATTGTGTGCTCAAATTCCGTTTACGGCGGAACGTATAACCTGTTTGGAACGACGATGAAAAAGCAGGGGATTTCATGTACGTTTGTAAATCCTGACGCGTCTTTAGAGGAGCTGTCCTTGGCGATGCGCCCGAATACGAAGGCAGTCTTTGCGGAGACGATCTCAAATCCTTCGATTGTAATCCTAGATATTGAAAAGTTTGCAGAGCTTGCGCATATGCACGGCGTGCCGCTCATTGTGGATAATACGTTTGCAACCCCGATGAACTGTCGGCCGTTTGCATGGGGCGCTGATATTGTGACGCATTCCACGACAAAGTACATGGACGGACATGCCATGTCCGTCGGCGGGGCGATCATTGATTCCGGTAATTTTGACTGGATGGCGCACAGAGAGAAGTTTCCGGGGCTGACGCAGCCGGACGCATCCTATCATGGCATTACTTATGCCGAGCAGTTCGGCAAGGCGGCTTATATCATGAAGGCGACGGCGCAGCTGATGCGCGATCTTGGCGCAATCCCGTCGCCGATGAATGCCTTTTTGCTGAATGTCGGACTTGAGACGCTGCACCTTAGGATGGCGCGCCATTGTGAAAATGCGCAGAAGGCTGCGGAGTTTTTGGACGCCCACGAGAAGGTTGCATGGGTCAATTACGCGGGGCTTTCGGGAAACCGTTACCATGCGCTGGCACAGAAATATATGCCAAACGGCACCTGCGGCGTTTTAGCGTTTGCGATCAAGGGGGAGAGGGAGCGGGCGATCCGCTTTATGGATGCACTTAAGCTGACTGCCATCGTTACGCATGTGGCGGATGCCAGAACCTGTATTCTGCATCCTGCGAGCCATACGCACCGGCAGATGACGACGGAGCAGCTGATCGAGGCGGGCATTTCGCCGGAGCTGATGCGCTTATCGGTCGGCATTGAGCATATCGACGACATTCTTTGGGATCTGGAGCAGGCGCTCGCGGGAATCTAATATCATTTTGGAGGGGGGTTATGAAGAAAATACTTTTTGCGGCATCGGAATGTGTGCCGTTTATCAAAACTGGCGGACTTGCGGACGTATGCGGGGCTCTTCCAAAGGAATTTGACAAAACGGAATGGGACGTGCGCGTTGTCCTTCCAAATTATTCCTGCATCAGGGAGGAGTATCGCAGAGAGTTTCGCTATGTCACGCATTTTTATATGAGCGCAGGGAATTATATTACTGATAAATATGTGGGAGTGCTCAAGTATGTGCTGGATGGGATTACCTATTATCTGATCGACAATCGGGAGTATTTTGACTGCGAGACGCCGTACGGTGATATTCGTTATGACATTGAGAAATTTTGCTTTTTTGACAAGGCGGTCCTGTCTATTTTAAAGCAGATTGATTTTCGCCCGGATCTTATCCATTGTCACGACTGGGAGACCGGTCTGATCCCGGTTTATCTTAAAAATGAATTTCAGGCAGACTCCTTTTATTGGGGCATCAAGGCGGTGATGACGATCCATAACCTTAAGTTTCAGGGGGTGTGGGATGTTAAGACGATGCGGGGGCTGACGGGATTTTCCGCAAATCTGTTTATGCCGGATAAGCTGGAGTTTCGTAAGGATGCGAATATGCTAAAGGGCGGTCTTGTGTATGCCGATTATATCACAACAGTCAGTGATTCCTATGCGCAGGAGATTCAGACGGAATATTACGGAGAAGGCTTAAACGGACTGCTTGCGGCACGTCATTTTGACATGCAGGGAATTGTCAACGGGATTGATTATGAGGTTTATAATCCGCAGACTGACGATAAGCTTTTTGTCAACTACGATGCACACAGCTTCCGCAAGAAGAAATATCTGAATAAGACGAAGCTTCAGGAGGAGCTCGGGCTGGCGGTAGATAAAAAGAAATATATGATCGGTCTGATTTCCCGTCTGACGGACCAAAAGGGGCTGGATTTGATCCGTGATGTGATGGATCACATTGTGAACGACTACACACAGCTTGTCGTGATCGGCACCGGAGATGCACAGTATGAAAATATGTTTCGCCATTATGCATGGAAATATGCAGACCGTGTATCTGCAAATATCTGCTATTCTGATGACCTTGCCCATAAGCTTTATGGGGCGGCAGATGCATTTTTGATGCCGTCGCGCTTTGAGCCCTGCGGACTGACGCAGTTGATCTCCTTCCGGTATGGGACGGTTCCGATCGTGCGGGAGACGGGAGGATTAAAGGACACCGTGCATCCGTTCAACGAATATGAGAATACGGGCGACGGATTTTCGTTTGCGAATTACAATAGCAGAGAGATGCTTGGCATTATCAATTATTCCAAGCACATTTATTTTGACAGGAGAAAGCAGTGGAATCAGATGATCGACCGCGGTATGGCAAACGATTATTCGTGGAAAAACTCCAAGGGACGTTATGAGGGCTTGTACCGCTATCTGCTCGGAGAGTGCTGATTTTTTGTATAAAACTCCAGAATATGTGAAAGCTAAAAGAAGGCGCAGATGCGCCTTCTTTTAGCTTAAGTGAATGGAGGAAATGGGAGGATATGTCAGAAACGCAGGAAAAGAAAAATGAAATGGTGCGGGAGTTTGGGCAGATTGAACTAAACAATAACAGAGAGGACAACAAAATATCCCTGCTCTCGATCATTGGGGAGATCGAGGGGCATGACTGTCTGCCGGCGACGACAAAGACGACGAAATACGAGCATATTTTGCCAAAGCTGGCAGAAATCGAAGATAATGCAGATTCGGAGGGTGTGCTTCTGCTTCTGAATACGGTAGGGGGAGATGTGGAGAGTGGTCTTGCGATCGCGGAGATGGTGGCATCGATCAGCAAGCCGACGGTTTCGCTGGTACTTGGGGGAAGTCATTCGATCGGCGTTCCGCTTGCGGTTTCCACCGATTATTCCCTGATCGTACCGTCCGGCACGATGGTCATCCATCCCGTGCGCATGAATGGCATGGTGATCGGGGCACAGCAGACCTACGATTATTTTAAGCAGATGCAGGATAGAATCCTCCGTTTTATCGCCATGCACTCAAAGGCACAGGAGGAGCGTCTGGAAAAGCTGATGATGAACACCGGAATGCTGACGAAGGATCTTGGCACGATTCTTGTCGGCGAGGAGGCGGTGAAGGAGGGTCTGATCGACGAGGTCGGAGGGATCAATCAGGCATTTTTAAAGCTGCACAGTCTGATCGACGCGCGTAAGAGCAAAAAGAATTAAAAAACCTTTTAATGACAATCGGATAGAAGTATGATAAGATAGAACATGCATGTAATAGTTGTATGATAGAAATGTACATCTCGATAAAAGGAGGCAGCCATGTCATTCTTGCAGGTAATTATCATGGGTGTGATCCATGGACTGACGGAATTTCTTCCGGTCAGCAGCTCCGGACATCTTGCGCTTTTTAAAATACTGTTTGGGATAGAAGCAGAGACAGGAATTTTGTATGAGATTCTGCTGCATGTGGGGACGCTTGCGGCAATCTGTCTCGTTTATTATAAAGACATCTTTAAGCTGTGCGCGGAAGGGTGCCGCATTTTGCGCGACGCCTTTGTCAATGTTTTGATTTTTTTCCGCAATCAGATCAAGCGGGAGAGTGAGGAATACCGCAAGGTGATCTCAAACGGTTACCGCAAGTTTGTGATGCTGGTGCTTGTATCCTCGATCCCGACCGGAGTCATTGGATTTTTTGGGAGAAATGCGGTAGCGCTGGCGTCGCAGATTCTCCTTGTTCCGGGTATCTGCCTGATCGTGACGGCGGTTCTTCTTTTTATCGCGGATCACAGCAGGGAGGGAGGAAAGCTTCCCAAAAGCGCTACATACACAGACGCGTTTATCATCGGCATTTCGCAGGGCGTCGCAACGCTGCCCGGGCTTTCACGCGCGGGAACGACGATCACAGCGGCTCTCTTGTGCGGCTATCAGCGCAATTTTGCGGTCAAATATTCGTTTATCATGTCTATCCCCGCAATTTTGGGATCGCTTGTGCTGAAATTGACAATGCTTGGTAAGATTGCTGCAACGCCTACAGAGCTCGCATCTTACATCATCGGTATGCTTGTGGCTGCCGTCATCGGATATATCTGCATTAAGACAATGCTTGTCATCGTACGCAGAAAAAAATTTACAATTTTTGCAGTGTATTGCCTGTTCATTGGGATGCTGTCCATTGGCGGGTACTTTTATATGGCATAATTTGGGAGGTAATATTTTTTGGCAACAGGAAAGAAAAGGGGCGCTGCCGGAAAAGGAACGCAGACAAAGCGAGGGGCGGCACAGGGACGCGGCGCCAAAAAGGAAGTCAAGCAGCAGGAAAACTTTACGAGTGAGATCATTCTATGGAGTGTGCTGGCTGCATCTATTTTATTGTTTATCAGTAATTTTGGGATCGGAGGAACGATCGGAAATGCCGTGAGCCGATTCTTCTTTGGTATTTTTGGACTGATCGCATACATATTTCCCGTGATCCTGCTTGTGGGAACTTTTTTTGCCGTTTCCAATAAGGGCAACCGGATTGCGATCGTAAAAATGGTGGCGGTCATTTTGTTCGTGCTGTTTTTGTGTCTGTTTATGGAGCTGATCGTTCACGGCTCGGATGTGCAGACCCCAGCCGGGGCATACCGCTACAGCTATGAAAACAGGTTCGGAGGCGGATTTATCGGGGGACTTCTCGCATGGCTGATCTGTCCGAATTTTGGATTGATCGGCTCTTATGTGATCGATGCCATCGTTTTGATCATTTCTCTGGTGCTTATCACGGAGCGTTCCGCGCTGCGCGGAGTGCAGAAGGGCAGCAAAAAGGTCTATGAATCTGCAAAGATCAGCAATGAACGCTACAGAGAGCGGGTGGAGCAGCGGAGGGAGGAGCGCGAGCTGCGGCGTATGGACCGTAAGGTAGAGGGCGTTGCGCTTGATACGCGCGTCATGCCAAAGACGCAGGAGGCGTATTCGGATGAGCTGAGTGAATTGTCGCCCAAGCAGCCGCAGATCACTTTGCCGCAGGTGGACGAGGAGCAGCATGTGACGCTGACCTCCGGTGTGTTGTATGAGGAGGAACCGGAGGGAGCCGCGCCGTCGGCTTTTTCGGATGAGGCGTTGGCAGCGCTGTCGGCATATCCGGCGCAGGAGCCGGAGGAGATCATCCGAGAGCGTGTCGCTGTGGTCACAGAAAGTCTGGCAGAGCTTAAGCCGGAACAGCAGGAGGCGTCTTATGCGCAGGGCAACGAGGAGCAGCAGGAGGCGTCTTATGTGCAGCGGCAGGAGCAGCCGCAGTACGAGCAATCAGAGACGCTTATGCAGAGGGAAGAAGGCAATCGGACAGCTGCTGCCTCCAAGGAGAAGCCTGCGGATGAAACGGATGATATTGCAAGGATCGCACATGAGATACAGGTGCAGGAGGAGCCGGAAAGAGAGTATGTATTTCCTCCTGTTTCCCTGCTTGCACAGCCTCCCAAAAAAGCGGGCGATTCCAGAATGCATTTGCAGGAAACGGCGCTTAAGCTGCAGCAGACTTTAAAAAATTTCGGCGTGAATGTCACGATTACGAATATAAGCTGCGGACCTGCGGTCACGCGCTATGAGCTGCAGCCGGAGATGGGCGTAAAGGTCAGCAAAATTGTGAATCTTGCGGATGACATCAAGCTGAATCTTGCCGCGGCGGATATTCGTATCGAGGCTCCGATCCCGGGAAAAGCCGCGGTCGGGATTGAGGTTCCGAACAAGGAAAACGTCATGGTGTCATTTCGTGAGCTTGTGGAATCGGAGGAATTTTCCAAGCATGATTCCCATATATCCTTCTGTGTCGGAAAGGATATTGCGGGCAAGGTGACGGTTGCAGATATTGCAAAGATGCCGCATCTTCTGATCGCGGGAGCGACGGGCTCCGGTAAATCGGTATGCATCAATACGGTAATTATGAGTATTCTCTATAAGGCGGACCCCAAAGACGTAAAGCTGATCATGATCGACCCAAAGGTTGTGGAGTTAAGCGTTTATAACGGGATTCCGCACCTGATGATCCCCGTTGTGACAGACCCGAAAAAAGCGGCGGGTGCGCTGCATTGGGCGGTTGCGGAAATGACGGATCGCTATCAGAAGTTCGCGGAGGCAGGTGTGCGGGATTTAAAGGGCTATAATGCCAAGCTTGATACGCTGCCGACGATCAAGGGAGATCCGAAGCCGGAAAAATTACCGCAGATCGTAATCATTGTAGACGAGCTGGCGGACCTGATGATGGTTGCGGCCGGTGATGTGGAGGAGGCGATCTGCCGTCTCGCACAGTTGGCGCGTGCCTGTGGGATCCATTTGCTCATTGCAACGCAGCGTCCGTCCGTAAATGTCATCACGGGTCTGATCAAGGCGAATATGCCAAGCCGTATCGCATTTGCGGTAACGTCCGGTATTGATTCCAGAACGATTCTTGATATGAACGGCGCGGAGAAGCTGCTCGGAAAGGGCGATATGCTGTTTCATCCGCAGGGAATGCCAAAGCCGCTCCGTGTACAGGGGGCATTTGTCTCGGATAAGGAAGTTTCTGATGTCGTTGCTTTCCTAAAGGAGCACAACAGTCTGGGCGTCTATCGGGCAGACGTTGAGGAGAAGATGAATCATTTAGAGTCAGGGAATACGACGGTTGGCATTGATTCGGGCTCCGGCATGGGAGACGGCAGGGATTCCTATTTTGCAGACGCCGCGCGCTTGTTAATTGATAAGGAAAAGGGATCGATCGGTATGCTCCAGCGCTACTTTAAGATTGGCTTTAACCGGGCCGCGCGCATTATGGACCAGTTGGAGGAGGCGGGCATTGTAGGACCGGAGGAGGGCACAAAGCCGCGCCGTGTCTTGATGTCTGCGGAACAATTTGAGCAGTATGAGGAAGAATATCTATAGGAGGGGCAGGATGAAAAGTGATATTGAAATTGCACAGGAGACGAAGCTTGTGCATATCGGGGAAATCGCACAACAGCTCGGCGTGCAGGAGGATGAGCTGGAGCTTTACGGAAAGTACAAGGCGAAGCTTTCGGATTCGCTTATGGAACGCGTGAAGGATGGACCAGACGGTAAGCTGATCCTTGTGACAGCGATCAATCCAACACCTGCCGGAGAGGGAAAGACGACGACGAGCATCGGTCTTGGAGAGGCGTTTGGAAGACTGGGCAAAAAAGCAGTCATCGCGCTTCGCGAGCCGTCCTTGGGACCATGCTTCGGTGTTAAGGGAGGTGCGGCAGGAGGCGGTTATGCGCAGGTTGTGCCAATGGAGGACTTAAACCTTCACTTTACCGGAGACTTCCATGCGATCACTTCCGCCAACAATCTGCTGGCGGCGCTGCTTGATAATCATATCCAGCAGGGAAATGAGCTTGGCATCGACCCAAGACAGATCGTCTGGAAGCGCTGTATGGATATGAACGACCGTGTGCTGCGCAATATCGTTGTGGGACTTGGAAACAAGCTTGACGGTATGGTCAGAGAGGATCACTTTGTCATTACGGTTGCCTCTGAGATTATGGCGATCCTTTGTCTGGCGGACGATATGCACGATTTGAAAAAGCGTTTGGGTCGTATTATCGTGGGGTATAATTTTCAGGGAGCACCGGTCACGGCAGAGGATTTACAGGCGACGGGCGCAATGGCGGCGCTGCTTAAGGATGCGTTAAAGCCAAATCTCATTCAGACGCTTGAGCATACGCCGGCGATCGTGCATGGCGGACCGTTTGCAAATATCGCGCATGGCTGCAACAGCGTGAGAGCAACAAAGACAGCGCTAAAGCTTGCGGATTATGTTATCACGGAGGCAGGGTTTGGCGCTGATCTTGGCGCGGAGAAGTTTTTTGACATCAAATGCCGCATGGCAGGGCTTCGTCCGGATGCAGTCGTGCTCGTGGCTACTGTGCGTGCGCTAAAATATAATGGCGGCGTGGCGAAGACAGAGCTTGGAACAGAGGATTTGGAGGCTTTGCGCAGAGGCGTTGTCAATCTGGAAAAGCATATTGAAAATCTGCAGAAATACGGTGTTCCGGTAGTCGTTACGCTAAATTCCTTTGTGACGGATACCAAAGCGGAGACAGATTTTATCGAGCGCTTCTGCAAGGACAGAGGCTGTGAGTTTGCGCTATCCCAAGTATGGGAAAAGGGCGGAGAGGGCGGTACTGCGCTTGCAGAGAAGGTTCTTTGGACCTTAGAGAATAAGGAAAGTCATTTTGCGCCGCTGTATAAAGATGAACTGTCGCTGGAGGAGAAGATTTCAGCCGTTGCGAAAGAAATTTACGGCGCGGCGGACGTGACGTATGCACCGGCGGCTGCAAAGGAATTAAAGCGTATTGCCGATATGGGGATGTCGCATTTCCCTGTCTGCATGGCAAAAACGCAGTATTCGCTCTCGGATGATGCGTCAAAGCTTGGGCGTCCCAAGAATTTTACCGTTCATGTGCGTGAGGTTTATGTATCTGCGGGCGCTGGCTTTGTTGTTGCAGTGACAGGAGCGATCATGACGATGCCGGGACTTTCAAAGAAGCCGGCTGCTTATGGGATTGATGTAAATGATGAGGGTGTGATCACCGGATTGTTTTAGGTCGGAGAGATTACGGCATACCGTTGTTTGAAGTTGATGTAAGGAGGCTGACATGGCACAGATGATTGATGGAAAAAAGATTGCACAGGAGATTAAGGATGAGCTGCGCGAGAAGGTTTTAGCTTTGCAGGAGGAGGGGATCTCGGTCTCGCTTGCCGTTATCCAGGTTGGCGATGACCCTGCCTCAAGCGTCTATGTAAATAATAAGAAAAAGGCTTGCGCATATATCGGGATCCGTTCTGTTTCTTATGAGCTTGCGGAGGAGACGACGGAGGAGGAGCTGCTTTCCCTGATCGATAAGCTAAACCGCGACGCTTCCATTAACGGTATTCTGGTACAGCTTCCGCTTCCTTCGCAGATCCGTGAGGAGCAGATCATCCGGGCGATCGATCCTAACAAGGATGTGGACGGTTTTCACCCGGAAAATGTCGGAAGGCTTGTGACGGAGGGGAAGGGCTTTGTTTCCTGTACGCCGGCGGGGATCATTCAGCTGCTGAAGCGTTCCGGCGTCGAGATCAGCGGCAAGAACTGTGTTGTTGTCGGCAGGAGCAATATTGTCGGCAAGCCGATGGCGCTTTTGATGCTTCGGGAGGATGCGACTGTTACCGTGGCGCATTCTAAGACACAGAATTTAAAGGAACTGTGCCGACAGGCGGATATTTTGATCGTGGCGATCGGCAAGCCGCAGTATATAACGGCAGATTATGTGAAGGAGGGGGCTGTCGTGATTGACGTCGGCATTCACAGAGGCGAGGGAAAGAAGCTTTGCGGAGACGTAAAGTATGACGAGGTATTTCCGTCTGCGTCTGCGATCACCCCGGTACCGGGAGGCGTTGGCCCGATGACGATCGCAATGCTGATGAATAATTGTGTGGACTCAGTGTCACGCTAAAACAGGAGAGAGGATAACTCATATGAAGTGTGTAAAATGCGGTGCAGAATTAAAAGAGGGACGCGTTTACTGTTCTGTCTGCGGCAATGAATCTAAGATCGGACCGGACTACAGCGTGTTGGAGGATGATTATCTGCGCGCACTCCTGCGGGAGGAGGAGCCGTCAAGGGAGAACGTCACGTCACGCGTACATAAGGGGGCAGACAGCCCAAAGACAGGAAGGGCACCGCGTCCCGAGGCTTCCACAGAAGCTTCAGGGAATGGCAAAAAAACCGCATCCAAAAAGAAAAAGAACAGCCGCGTTCCCCTGTTTGTGACAGGAGGTCTGCTTGTCCTTGCTATTTTGCTCGGCATTCTTCTAAAGCTTTGGGTCGACCGCCGCAATGCAAATTCCTATGATTATCAGATGCGTGCAGCAAAACAGGAAATGCTTGACAGGGATTATGAAAATGCACTGCATTATTATAAAACGGCGTTGTCACTGCGTCCGGATGATGTTCCGGTCCGTCTGGCAATGGCAGAAATTTATACAGAGCAGGAGGAATATGATTCCGCTGCGGTTTTGCTGATGGAGGTCATTGATTTGGATGATCAAAATAAGACGGCTTATGAGGAGCTGATCGCTATTTATGAGAAAAAGGAAGATTATGAGAGCATCGCGGCGTTGGCAGACGGCGTAGATGATATAGCGATATTGAAGCTCTTTACAGATTATCTCGTTGCGACTCCTGTTTTTTCTCCGGTTGCCGGGGAGTATGACGAATATTTGACTGTGGAGCTGACCTCTTTGGAGGACTTTGATATTTATTATACCTTAAACGGAAAAGACCCGAATACAAAAAACGGTACGCGCTATGATGAGAAAAAGGATGGTATTGTGCTGGATGAGGCAGGAAGCTATACGATCCGTGCCGTTTGTGTCAATAATAAGGGGATTTTAAGTGAGATTGCAGAGGCTGAGTATGAGATTTCTGTTTCTCCGCCTGCTTTTGCGACAATCTCTCCTGACGGAGGGCAGATTGATACAGCAACAACGGTTACGATGGAAGCTGAGGAAAATTGCAGTATTTATTATACATGGGACGGGACAGAGCCGACGGAGACATCCTTAAAATACGAAGGACCGGTGGAAATCCCGACAGGAAATACCGTCCTTTCCGTTCTGGTTGTCAACGATCAGACGGGATTAAACAGCGGTGTTTACCGGACAAATTTTATTTATTATCCATGAATGAGACGGCAGTGGCGGCTGCCGGAATGCAGCGTCTGGCAGATCTGTCAGACGCTGTGAATTTATGGATGTGCGGGAAAGAAGGTAGAGAAGAAACGCATATGAAAAATATCATGCTGGTTTGTCTGTCAGGAAAAAATTTCACTATACAAGGTATCGATCAGATGATCAAGCAGCGTCTCCTCCAAATCGGGATATTTTGCCAAAAGTGTACGACGTATGACATCATAGCGTGCAAAATAGAGAGTTTCCTCCGGCTGTGTGACGTCAAGCGCTGTATCAATGGAGGTCTGGCTATAATTTTCGTGAAACCATGTCTTTATTTCTGTAATAAGCATCTCCTCCCGGTCAGCCGCCGCTTCACAGGACTTCATTTGAGAAAACGAGCGAATTCCAATGAGCAGAAAGACCAAAAACATTGTTCCCATGACAAAACACATCATGACCTTCATATAAAAAGCCATATAGATGGGAAAGACGCCAAAAGCGAATAGAGCCAGAAGAACTAACCCCAGTGCGCCGACCAGCGTAAAGGTGACAGCTGTCGATTTCATGTCTGCGGCTTTGGTTTTTCCGGAGACATAAACGCGTGCCGTTTCCGTTGTGCCGTCGCAGTCTTTCGAGGAGACTTCATTTATATCATTTATAAAATCGGCAGATTCTCCGATCGAACCCCAGATCTCTGCTGTCACAGGCTGTTCCGTGGCAGCATCTTCCGTAGTTTTCAGCGATTTTACGAGAGCCACACCGCAGTCTGCGCAGTGCGTGATTCCGTCAATATATTCATTTTTACATTCTGGACACCACATAAAATTTACCTCATGTTCGTTTTTATCAGCGCATGAATGCCTCGCAAACATCCGTCGCTTAGGATTCTTTTTTCATTATAGGAGATTTCATGGACGATAGCAAGTAAGATATGTTATAATTTGCTCATGAAGATCACAATTTTATGCGTTGGAAAAATAAAGGAAAAATTTTATAGAGATGCGGTAGCAGAATATGAGAAGCGTTTGAGCCGCTACTGCAAATTGGAGATTATTGAGGTGCCGGACGAAAGGACGCCGGACGGCGCCGGCGAGCTTGTGGAAGAACAGATCAAGGCAAAGGAGGCGGAGCGGCTCGCGAAGCATCTGCGTGACGGAGCGTTTGTCTGTGCGCTTGCGATTGATGGGAGGCAGCTTGACTCTGTAGAGCTGTCTCAAAAAATGGAGAAGCTTGGCACAGGTGGAATCAGCCATATTATTTTTATCATCGGCGGATCGCTTGGGATCGCTGATTTTCTACTTTCGCGTTCCGATATGAGGCTGTCATTTTCCAGGATGACATTTCCTCATCAGCTGATGCGTGTGATCCTTTTAGAGCAGGTGTACCGGGCGTACCGGATCATGTACCATGAGCCTTATCATAAATAAATGAGGTTTTGGATAAATCACGGGGCTGTTGCAAAAGTAGATAAATAATCTACTGGAGCAACAGCTCCGTTTTTAT
>URJS01000011.1 GCA_900548205.1 uncultured Roseburia sp.
TTGACATAAGAGTGGTTCGTGAAGTGTGTCGCTCGTTGTTGTATGCTCTGATATTTATAAATTTTTAATTCTCTAAAAGATTCCCTTTTCCTATCTTTACCTTTGAAGTGCTACCTTAGGTTCAGAAGGAGAGGAAGATTCGTATGAGAAGGATAAGAGAAAGATTAAATAAATGGGAAGTAAGATGGGAACGTTTGCCAGACACCTTTTTGCTTTATCATCCTTATATCGGATTCGCAGTTGCTGTCGTTGGATTACCGATTGCAATCCTCTTGTCGGTAGCTGTATGCACGACTGTCGTTATGCTTCCGATGTCCTATGTGCTTGGATGACAGATTCACCCCTGCGACAGATATTGATACATCTTAATACAATCTTTATGTGAGCGTATGTTTATTAAGTCCATTTTAACGGCAATGGTGCTAGAATCGCAGAGTAAGATAAGTTGATCTAAGGCATCGCAAATAAGCTTTGGGTCAGACATGTGAAGGAGGAGAGATTATGATGGATATTCTGATGGTGGCGCTGCTGCTCGCAAGCTTTGGTCTGGTAAAATTATTTGCCGACTTTTGTGAGAGACAGATAGAGACGAAGGAACGATAAGGGCAGGAGGAAGAACTATGTTACAGATTATTCTGGTGCTGGCGATGTTTGTGATACTTGTCATCCCGATGGGCAGATATATGTATCACATTGCCACAGATCAAAAAACATTTGCGGACAGAGTGTTTGATCCGGTTGACCGCCTGATCTATAAGATATGCGGAATCAAGGGCGGGGACATGAACTGGAAGGAATATGCTCTGTCGCTTGTGACGGCAAACGCCGTGATGATTCTCGTTGGTTATCTGATCCTAAGAATACAGGGATTTTTGTTTCTCAACCCAAACGGGATCGGCGGAATGGAGGAAAGCTTAAGCTTTCATACGATCATCAGCTTTATGACAAATACAAACCTCCAGCATTATGCAGGAGAGAGCGGACTCTCCTATGCAGCGCAGATGTGCGTGATCATTTTTATGATGTTTACCTCGGCGGCGAGCGGGTATGCTGCATGTATGGCATTCTGCCGCGGACTTTCCGGGAGAAAGCTTGGAAACTTTTTTGCCGATATGGTGCGGATCATTACGCGCGTGCTGCTTCCGCTGGCATTTATCGTCGGGCTGCTTCTCGTCAGTCAGGGAACGCCGCAGACATTAGCCGGAAATATTACGGTCGAGACGATTGAGGGAACGTATCAGGATATTGCGATGGGACCGGTTGCGGCTCTGGAATCCATTAAGCATCTGGGAACAAACGGTGGTGGATTCTTCGGTGCGAACTCGTCGACTCCCTTTGAAAATCCGACCGTTATCTCCAACATGATCGAAATGCTTTCGATGATGCTTTTGCCGGGAGCATGTGTAGTGACTTTTGGACTGATGCTGCATGACCGGAAAAAGGAAAAGAAGACTGTCAGGAAGCCGTTAATGGGACGGCAGGGCGCGGTGATTTTCGGAGCAATGGCAATTCTGTTTGTCATAGGTCTTACGATCTGCGTTGGGGCGGAGCGAGCCGGCAATCCGGTGATTGAGGCGACGGGCATCAATCAGGATATGGGCAGTATGGAAGGAAAAGAGGTACGGTTTGGCGTTGATCAGTCTGCGCTGTTTACGACGGTCACGACATCCTTTACCACCGGTACCGTCAACAATATGCACGATTCACTCACACCGCTCGGCGGTATGGTGCCGCTGCTTCATATGATGTTAAACTGTGTGTTTGGCGGCAAGGGCGTCGGTCTGATGAATATGGTGACCTATGTCATTCTCGCAGTGTTTATCTGCGGACTGATGGTGGGAAGGACACCAGAATATCTGAATAAGAAGATTGAAGGAAAAGAGATGAAGCTGATAGCGATCATCATTTTGATCCATCCGCTGCTGGTGTTGGGATTTTCCGGGCTGGCAGTCTCCATGCAGGACGGTCTGGCGGGTATCACAAACCCCGGTTTCCATGGTCTGACGCAGGTGCTCTATGAATATGCGTCGTCGGCGGCAAATAACGGCTCCGGCTTTGAGGGGCTGGCGGACAACAGTGTATTCTGGAATGTAACGACGGGACTGGCGATGTTCTTCGGACGCTACATTGCCCTGATTGCACAGCTTGCGATCGCAGGCTCTCTGTTGAAAAAGAAAACGGTCAATGAGACGATCGGAACGCTTCGGACAGATAATGTGACCTTTATGATCATTCTTGTATTCATTGTATACATTTTTGCGGCACTGACCTTTTTCCCGGCGCTGGCATTAGGTCCGATCGCAGAGCATCTGGCACTGTGGATGTAGAGAGGAGAATTGACATGGCTAAGAAGAACGGCACAAAATTTGTGACACGGGATATATTAAAATCTTCCATTATCGGTTCCTTCCAGAAGCTGGATCCCCGGTATATGGTAAAAAATCCGGTGATGTTCGTGGTGGAGATCGGATGTGTGATCACGCTGCTTTTGACCTTTTTCCCAACCTTATTTGGGGGGAACGAGACATACCGGATTTATAACGGAATTGTGACTGTTGTTTTGTTTATCACTGTTTTATTTGCAAACTTTGCGGAATCGGTTGCGGAGGGCAGGGGCAAAGCGCAGGCGGCTTCCCTGAAAAAACAAAGCAGGATACCGTGGCGAGGCTGCTGCTTCCCGATGGAAGTGAAAAAGTGATCGGTGCCTCCGAGCTCAAGAAGGATGATATTGTTCTGGTTAAGACCGGAGAGGTCATTCCAAACGACGGAGAGATCATCGAGGGAATTGCCTCAGTGGATGAGTCAGCGATTACCGGAGAGTCTGCACCTGTTACAAGAGAGGCGGGAGGAGATTTCTCCTCCGTGACGGGAGGCACGACGGTGGTGTCGGACTGGCTGAAAATAAGGATTGTGGCAGAGCCGGGACATTCGTTTCTCGATAAGATGATTGCGCTGGTGGAGGGCGCTTCCAGACAGAAAACGCCGAATGAGATCGCACTCAATACGCTGTTGATTGTGCTGACGGTTATTTTTCTGATCGTGGTGATCACGCTGTATCCGTTCGCGGCCTATCTGGGAGTCAACATTCCGGTTTCGTGGGCAGTTGCGCTGACGGTGTGTCTGATTCCAACAACGATCGGCGGACTTCTCTCTGCGATCGGTATCGCCGGCATGGACCGTGTGACAAGATTTAATGTCATTGCCCTGTCGGGAAAGGCCGTGGAGGCATGCGGTGATGTGGATACCATGATTTTGGACAAAACAGGAACGATCACTTATGGAAATCGTCTGGCTGCCGAGTTTTATCCGGTAAACTGGGTCACAAAGGAGGATTTAATCCATTACAGTGTGCTGTGCTCACTGATGGATGAGACGCCGGAGGGAAAGTCCACGGTTGACCTCGGTCGGCAGATGGGCTGCGAGTTATCCGAGGAGATAAAGGATATGCCATAATTCATGGTGACGAGTTCAGTTGCCTTGAATAACAGATGAACAGGGACACGATCAACTGGATTCGGATAAAACGAAAACAGGAGGTCGCTATGGAGAAATTGAAAAAGCATATCCATGATGACAGTAACGGTCTGGACTATGTTCTGGTCGGAGACTACTATATTCCAGACTTACAGCTGCCGGAGGAAAGCCGCCCAATCGGACGGTGGGGACGGATGCACAGGGAATATCTGCAAGAGTATTGTCCCGACCGGTACAATGAATTGCTTCTGTCTGGAAAGCTGTGGACATATCTTGCCAATCTGGATGAGCAGGCACAGAACCGTCTGGATTGTACCATTGCCCAGATAAAAGAAACAGAGGGAGTCACGGAGGAATTGAAAGCAAAAGACCAGCTTGCATGGGTCGGTCACATGAACAGCATACGCCACCGGGCAGAGGAAGTCATTCGGTCTGAGATGATTTTCGTCTGAGAAGGTGGAAAAACTGAGGCCATTCACTTTTATAGTGGACGGCCTTTTTGCTACCTGCGCTTTTTCTTTTTTGGCATATAATACGGCTGTGGCTTGGCTTTGCCCCGCATATTGTTTGGGTTTTTAAGCAGTTTGGACAGGCTCAGTATCCGCAGAAAAGCAGAAAAATCCTCGGATGAAATTTTTTCAAAAGGAATCTGCATTTTATCACAGAACTCATGGATCATAGCTTCTGTGTCGGTTCCCATCTGTATGGCCTGTTCAAAATTCTCTTTGACCTCATCCAGCGTTGGCTGTGGGTCAGCTGTGGTCTTGTCTTTCAAATGAGCTTCCCGTATATCCCGGACAATGCTGTCCAGATCATCATGAAGGATATGGCTGTAAAAATCGTTCTCCTGTACCTGACCCAATTTCAGCGTCCGCATATACAGATCATTTTCTCCAGGTGCGTGTTCTTTCAGAATGGTCTGCCGGGTAGCTTCCAGAATCAGATTCATCTGGTTCACCCGCATATCAGCGATCCGGTCAATAAAGATTTCCATATCAACCATCAGCCGCAAAAAATTCGGATGGGTCGCCAGTTCACAAAGCAGGCGGTTGTTGATCTTTCCGCTGCTCAAAAGTTCCACCATAGCGTCACTCAGATGCAGAGCCTGAAGCTCCGTGTTTGGGTGATTTTTATTTTCTGACACGCCCATCAGATAATCAGTGGACACTCCGTAAAACTTTGCCAGTGTCGCAATCGCAAATGGGCTGATGTCTTTGTAGTCATCGCTCTCATATTTCCCCAGTGCCGACTTAGACAGACCGGTCTGTTCTGCCAGCTGTTCCAGCGTCAGGTGCTTATCCACCACTCGCAGGTCTTTGAGCCGTTCCGGTATTGACAGTTTTGTGTACATCAAAGCACCTCCTTGCCAACGGTTTTTGTTTTTCATTATAGCACATTTCCGAGAGCGTGGAAATATGCGGTTTTCATGTGTTTTTCCTGCGTCTTGGACATACGGGAGCAGCCCTCTTTTTTCGGTAAACTGGTTCTTGTCAGGAGACATAGAACCTTGAAAAATGAATGACCGACTGCAAGGGGAATGACCTCCGGGGAAGTGACGCCACGATAAGAGCGCACCAAAGAGGACAATACGCTGGGAGAGAATCCGGGCAGGAATATTTTGCAGACAGACCGGCAGACAGAAAAATAAACGATGCGGAACATACCGCATCAAATGAATGGAGGTAGATCATTATGAAACTGAATATGAAGGAAAAGAAAATTCTTTACGCTTACGCCTGCCCCAGCCATCACAACACAGTGACAAGGCTGAAATGGCTGACAGCATTGACTGTTGACCCGGAGGCGAAAAGCCAGATGCTTCATCTTGCTCGTAAAATTGAGACAGAGACAGAGGAAAGGTGGTACGAAGCCTTTTACCATCATCTGCGTATGGAGATGGACGAATACCGCCGGATTAGACGCAGTCTGCGTGCGCTGAAAGCAAACACCGATTATGAGGAGGAACTGTATGAGGAAGCTGTCTAAATATGAAAAAGAAACCATCATCAACTGGAATGAGGGCGAGACGATTGCCAGTATCTACACCTTCAATGCCAGTTTGAAACGCAGACTGGAGGATTTCAGCCGGAAGTATCCTCTGCTGTGCCGCTTGGAACGCAGTACGCCGGAAGGTAGCGTGACCTATGTACTGGACAAGTCCCGACTTTCGATCCGGCTGGTGCCGCCGTACAGCGAAGAACGGCTGGCAGCTGCAAGGGAGTACGCAAAAGAGCATGGCTTTCAGGTTATCCAGACAGAAGAAAAAATCGCTTAAAATGAGGGCGATTTACGAAAAAATATCGGGTCTGCACCCGCTGTTTTGATTGGCAATTTCCGCAGGCGTATTCTGTATCCACTTCTCGCCTATGGGCGTAAATGTACGGATACGGAGCCGGTGAAACTGGTAAAAACCGCTTTTGCGGTGAAGGCCAGCTTCGCCGGTGCGGGAGTACAGAGGGCAGCCAGCCCTTTGTGCCGGGGTGCAGGGGCGGCAGCGCACTGCTGGGGTCAAGGGGCAACGCCCATTGGCGGGTTGAGGGCAGCCAGCCTCATCGGGTCAAGGGTGAAACGCCTTGCCCAGGGAAAGTTGATGCCTGCGTCAACTTGTACTGGGTATTACCTGACGCAAAACTTCGCAGGTCTGGCGGCTTAGCCGCCCTCCCCAGCCCAGAACATCTTTGCAGGAAGGAGGAAAAATGTTTGAAATTAACAAGACACAATGGACGATCTGGGAAGCATGGCACTTACAATCCCCGGCACAATGACCGTCGGTTCGATGTAGAAAATAGCGAACACATTGACGCTGAGCGTGCCAGACAAAATGTGTACTGGGACTGTTACCGGGGCTTTACCACCCACGACTTTCGGGAAAACCCAGAGCAGCCGGATTTCAGCTTTGAGGAAATTGAACGGATGTATTACTACGAGCATTATGCCGACCATGTCAATGCTCAGAACGCCCGGAACGAGAAAACCCGGCACATTGAGCGCAATCGCACTGTGGATGATCTTTTGAAAAATAACAAGACCTGTCCAGAAGAAAGCATCTACCAGATCGGCACTATGGAAGAATCCGTTCCGCCGGAGACTTTAGCGCTCATTGTCAGTGAATTTTATGAGGAATTTGAAAACCGTTTCGGTTCTCATAGCCACATTTTAGACTGGGCGCTCCATCTGGATGAAGGGACTCCGCACATCCATGAGCGCCATGTATTTGACTGTGAAAATCGGTATGGAGAGCTGTGCCCCCAGCAGGAAAAGGCGTTGGAGGAACTGGGTATCCCTCTCCCTAAACCGGAACAGCCAAAAGGAAAGCACAATAACCGGAAACAGACTTTTGATGCAGTCTGTCGGACAATCTTATTTGACATTGCCAAACGGCATGGGCTGCATCTGGAACAGGAGCCGTCTTATGGTGGGCGTGACTATTTGGAAAAGCAGGATTATATCCTGATGAAGCAGAAGGAGCAGCTGGCGACACAGGAGCAAAAGCTGGAGGAACTGACGCTAAAAATTGAGGATGTAGAAACCTTACTGGAAGATGTTTCCGGTGCAGCCTATGACAAGGCGGTGGAGGTTGTGACCGACAAGGTTCGGGAACAAACCCAGCTTGAAGATATGGAAGTAATTGAGAAATATCGAAAGAGCGTGGTATCGCCCAATGCCAAAAATTCGCCAGAAGTTGTGAAGATAGCGAACACTCTGCTGAGTAGGGTGCGAGAAAAATTACAGCAGTCTGCTGAAAAAGTTCTCAAAAAGGTACAGTCGGTGCTGTTAAAACCGGAGGTCAAACAGGCTGGCAAAGAGCAGATCAAAAATAAAGCCAGAAAATCCATTAAGGAGAAGCTGGCACAAGGCAAACTGGACGCTGATCGGGAGAACCGGGAGCGCTGGGAGCGTGAAGGACGGATTGCTTCAACAAGAAAACAGGATATGGAATTGTGAGGCATCTGATTTTCTATGGAAACCGGATGCCTTTTGCATTGTTTGGAGGTGGAAGAAACGAATGTATTTGAAGCAGTAAAACAGTCTGTTACCACAAGGCAGGCTGCTTTGGTTTATGGAATTTCAGTAGGACGCAACGGGATGGCTTGTTGCCCGTTTCACGATGACAGGCATCCCAGCATGAAGGTGGACAGACGGTTCCATTGTTTTGCCTGTCAGGCAGATGGAGATGTGATTGATTTCACTTCCCGTCTTTTTGGACTAAGCAGTAAAGAAGCTGCCTTAAAGCTGGCAGAGGACTTCTCAATCAGCTTTGACCGCAAAGGCCACGATCCGCCACAAAAGAGAGTAATCAAAAGAAAAATCAGCGAGGAAATGCGATACCGGCAGGCAGAGCAGAAATGCTTTCGGGTGCTGTGCGACTACCTGCGTTTGCTGGAACGATGGAAAGAAGAATATGCGCCCAAACAACCGGAGGATGACTGGAATACTTTGTTTGTGGAGGCTCTGCACAGGCAGCCATATATCGAATATCTGTTGGATCTTCTTCTGTCTGACAGCATAGAAGAACGAGCTTTTGTAGTTGCTGAGTATGGAAAAGAGGTGAGGAAAATTGAACAGCGAATATCAGAGTTTATCTCCAGCTACCCAGCAGGCTGTGATGAGCGCAGCCGAAGCCATAGCGCCGGAACAGAGCGTTGATGAGGTGCGGCAGAGCCTTTCTGTTACCGACAAGGGAAAAACAGCCAACACCATCGACAACTGCCGGATTGTGTTCTGCTGCGATCCACTCCTGCGGGATGCCATCCGGCTTAATCTCCTGACAGACCGGGTAGACATTGTACAGGACTTGGGCTGGCGCAGGAATACCAGCGCTCTGACGGATACTGATGTGAAATATCTTCTCCTCTATTTTGAGAGAAACTATGAGCTGACCAGTGAGAAAAAGATCACGGCTGCCCTTTCTATCGTAGCAAACGAAAACTGTTACCATCCGATTCAGGATGTGCTGAACAGCCTTGTCTGGGACGGTACACCACGCATCCGATCCTGTCTGCACCATTTTCTTGGTGCTGATGAAAGTGACTATGTGGAAGAAATGCTGAAACATTTCCTGCTGGGTGCTATACGCCGGGTATTCCGTCCCGGTTCCAAATATGAGGAAATGCTTTGTTTGGTGGGCGGTCAGGGTGCCGGGAAGTCCACCTTCTTCCGACTGCTGGCGATCCGGGACGAATGGTTCTCTGATGACCTGAAGAAGTTGGATGACGACCGGGTATTCCAAAAGCTACAAGGTCACTGGATCATTGAGATGTCAGAGATGCTTGCCACCAGCAGCGCAAAGAGCATTGAAGAAATCCGTTCCTTTATCAGCCGACAGAAGGAAACCTACCGGACACCTTATGAATCTCAGCCTAAAGACCGGCTTCGGCAGTGTGTGTTCGGTGGTTCCTCGAATACGCTGGACTTTCTGCCGCTGGATCGAGCCGGGAACCGGCGCTTTCTCCCAATCATGATTTACCCGGAGAATGCAGAGGTTCACATTTTGGAGGATGAGGATGATTCCAGAGCGTATCTTTTGCAGATGTGGGCAGAAGCTATGAGTATTTACCGCAGCGGCAAATATTCTATGAAATTCAGCAAGTCCATCCAGCGTCAACTGGTGGAGGTGCAGAAAGACTTCATGCCGGAGGACACCGAAGCCGGACAGATACAGGGATTTCTGGAACACTACACCGGAAACATGGTCTGCTCAAAACAGCTGTTCAAGGAGGCGCTGGGACATACCTTTGATGAGCCGAAGCGGTGGCAGTTCCACAATATCAATGAGATCATGAACACGGTCGTGACCGGTTGGAAGCCTTTTTCCAATCCCCGGATGTTTGCCGGATATGGCAGACAAAAGGGCTGGGAACGGGACACTTCCGGCAACGAACTACCCAGCAACGAAGGTGGATTTGTAGAACTGAGTGAAGAAGAATGCCGTCAGCTGGAACTTCCGCAGGAGTGGATCGCCTGACAAGGACGGTCTGTTGCCGGGATGGTTGTCGGTTGGTTGCCGGGTTCGTTGCTGATAAATTTGTGGTTTTGATATAGAAAAAGCCCGCAAGTAAAGGCTTTTTATGATCTATCTATGTTTTCGGCAACGAAAGCAACGAGATTTTATAAGAAAATTTGAAAAGTAAGAAATCAGGGTCAGACGATAGTTTACAGGTTTTTTGATGTTCGTTGCCGGACTTCGTTGCCGCAGCCACCGTCTGATCCCCTATTCTATGGAGGTAGCCTATGGAGAAAAACAAGAAGCAGAATAAAAAAGTCCAGTTTGTAGTGGTTCGTGAGTTTTCTGGGGACAAAACCATGCGAGAAGCCTTTGAGCAGCTGATCGAGCGTCAGACCTGCGAACACTTCGAGGAATGGTTGGAGCATCGGGAAATGGCACAGAAAGCGGCGTAAAGCAGTTGAATCAGGGACAGGGACATGGTATTATAATGGTATCGTGTCCCTGTTCATAGAAGGAGAACACTATGAGCAGGAAAAAACAAGTTAATCAGAAAATCACAGCCCTTTATTGCCGTATCTCTCTGGAGGATGGCGGCGATAATGAGAGCATGAGCATCAGCAACCAGAAACTTATGCTCCGGGACTTTGCCGAAAAAAACGGAATGTTCCAGTATGAGTATTATGTGGATGACGGTTATACAGGCCGCAACTTCAACCGCCCTTCTTTTCAGCGCATGATTGCCGATATTGAGGCGGGAAAGATCGGCTGCGTCATCACCAAAGACCTGTCCAGACTGGGAAGGAATTATATCGAAGCTGGCAGTTATATCGAAATCTTTTTCCCAAAACACAATGTACGCTATATTGCCATTACAGACGGAGTGGACAGCCTGACCCGTCAGGAAATGGACATTACGCCGTTTAAGAATATCCTGAACGATATGTACAGCCGGGATATTTCCAAAAAGGTGCTGGCAGGGCGTATGACCCGTTCCCGGCAGGGGAAGTTTTGTGGTGGGCAGCCGCCCCTCGGTTTGATGCGTGACCCGGAGGATAAGGGACATTTGATCCGTGACCCTGAGACAGCACCGGTAATCCGAAAAATCTATGATATGGCACTGGATGGCTGGGGATGTATGCGGATTGCAAAGCAGCTCATGGATGATAAAGTCCCGATCACCAGAGTAAAAAGCAACACAGAATGTGATGTAAATTACTATTCATGGGGAAGTGCAAGAATCAGCCATATCCTGCGGAATCCCTTTTATAAGGGCGCACATCTGGTCTGCCGGACACATCAGAAAGGGATTCGTTCCAACACCTATGACATTATCCCTCGTGAGGACTGGGAAATTATCGAGGATTGCCATGAAGCAATCATCTCCCCGGAAGAATGGGAGCAGGTGCAGGAAATCATTAACCGCAGACCAACCATTATGAAGGGCAACTCCTGCCCCTTTTATAACCTGTTCCACGGTATCATTTATTGTGCGACTTGCGGAAAGTCCATGCAGGTGCGGTATGAAAAGGTTGGCAGAACCGGAAAGAACCGTTTTACCGGCGAACAGCGGGAACCGATTGATAAGGCGTATTATATCTGCCAGACCTACAACAGGCTGGGCAAGAACGCCTGTACCAGCCACAAGATCGAAGCCAGAGATTTATACAACCTTGTGCTGAAAGATATTCAGGAACTGGCAAAGACTGCGCTCAAAGATGCCGATGCTTTTTATCAGCGGCTGAGTAGCCGGATGGAGCGCCGGTATCTTCTGGATGCCTCCCAGACACAGAAGGAATGTCAACGACTGGAAAGCAGGAATCGTGAAATTGATGAGATGTTCCTGAGCCTATATACCGATAAGGCAAAAGGAATCCTGACTGAGCAGCGTTTTATGAAGCTGACAGCAACACTGGAACAAGAGCAGGAAGCCAACCAGAAGCGCCTGCAAGACCTACTGTTGATGATGCGCCACTCTGACGAACAGGAAAATGAAGTCCGCACCTTCATCAAAGAAATCCGGCGCTATGCAGCCATTGAAGAACTGGATGAAGCGGTGCTGAACCGGCTCATCAGCAAAATTTTGGTGGGTGAAGTCAAGAAGATTGACGGACAGAAGGTGCAGGAAGTCAGAATCGTTTATAACTTTGTCGGAGAAATCCCGGAGATTACAGCATAATCATTTCGCCTCATCTCTCAATCAGCGAGGGATGAGGCTTTTCTTTTTGTAAAATTGCAATAGATATATTCACAATTTGTTTGTCAGTAAATTATCAGTAGTATAGTAGAAAATGATATCTCAGAGTCTCATACAAATTATAATGTTTCTGGATAAGTTGGTAGCTTCTTCTTCCCAGTCAGCTGATCGAATATCTATCTTGTAGCTTTATTAATACGATTTTACGAAAACCCAAAAGACCCACCTGAAATTAAGATAATCGGGTGGGTCTTTTGAGTTAATTGTCACGTTTAGCTTTATATTGTGTTAGGTGATTGAAGTCATCTTCATTTAAGGATACTGTCTCTTTATTTTCACATAAGGACAATACATAATTAATAAATTGCATTCTATTTTCTGTTCGTTCACTGTAATATTTTCTAACCGTCGGATTATTAAAAAACTGCACTTTATGATTTACAGCAGGTTTATATTCTATCATGGATTCAACAAGATATTCTATATCATCTTGCATTTCTGGCGGATACTCTTCTTCAATTAGAGCATAAACACTTGCTGTTATCAAATTGCGATCATCGTCCCATTCTTCTTCGGAAGAATAGTACTGTGGACACAGAAAAGGGAAATCTTTAAGCAATTCTCCTTTACGACAACAATCTTCAAACACAATAAGAGCTACATCTCGTTCTTCATTTTGGATAGAAAAAAAAATCGTATCCTTATAGTTGAATTCTAATTTAAATATATAATTTACCATTTCACCACACTCCTGCAAATGTTAAACAGCGGCTAACAATGCAGGAAGAAATTCAGGTGCTACAAAGGCAACGCCTACAGCTGTGACAAAAATACCGGCTGCAATCAGCAGGTCTTTATTCACAGACAAATTCAATTTTCTGCGGTGTATCTCTCTTTTCGCTTCCTGCATCTTTTTCAAATCTTTTTGTCCTTTTTTATAATCTTTTGAATCTTTAACTTTCTTCTGGACATCTTTAGGAACTTTCGAACCGTCAAGAGTTTTCCCATGACTTGGTGTTCCATCTACGTTTTCTACACCATGAATATTTTTGCTATTATTATCTACATGTACATGGGGCTTAGCATTGTCAGAAGACGGTCTATCAACTCTATATGTCCAACCCTTTCCTAAATCATGTGTTTGTCCATAGCCTCTAGTAGCGATCACATCCTCTAAGACAACCGGCTGAGTCCCTGAATATGAACCAGTTTCCACCCCAAAAGCTTCAAGGGCAACCTGTAACTGTTTAGCGGTTTCATCTGTGGCTTCACCGTACCGTTCTCTTTCTGATTCCGCTTTTTGTACAAGCTGTTGTATTTTGTACAATGTACTATTTTGCTCTGCGGCAAAAGCTGTAGTACCCGTTGCAAATACCATTGTTAAGACCAGGATAAAACTCATGATTTGATTTGCTAATTTTTTCATTGAAATATACCTCCTCATATTTGTTTAGATATTTATGTTGATCGAATCAATCTAACATGAGGATAGTATAAATCTCATTTCTTATTTTCTGGCACATCAAATCCTTAATAATTCTTATTTTTAATCATATACATGTAATTGATCCCAATTAAATATCGCTATTACAATCAGGTACTTGCATAACTGGTAGAAGAATTTCAATAGAAAATTTAGTAATATCATGCTCTATATTTACTGAACCACCATTCTGTTCTACTAATGTCTGAATAGTCATTAAACCTATTTTATGGCTTGCTGTCTTCAAAGGTTGCTTACTTTTATAGTTTTCAATCATGACGCAAATTTGATTCTGTTGTTCTTTTTCTGTGATAACAATTGGAATCTTAGGGTCTGCATATTTCCGCAAGTTAGAAAAAATATTATCAAATGATCTTCGAATATCTCCTATATGTAAACGGCAAAAATACCCAGAATTAAACATCGGAATTTGTTTTACCAAGAATCCTTCAGATTCCAGTTCAGTACATTCCTCATACAATAGTTGGTTTAGAAATTCTCCTCCGTCAATTAGTTCGTTTGGATACTCAAACCTATTTTCTGTTTCTGTCACAAATTTATGAAACAATTCATCTGTCAAAATTTTCATATGATGTGCCTTTTCGATGGCTTTTGTAAGGTAGAGTTTATGCTCTGCTTCTGTTAAATCTTTTTTATGAATCATTATTTCCAAGTACCCGGTAAGTTTAGTTAGAGGAGTACGAAGGTCATGAGAAAGTGATGCGACCATTTGCTCTCTTTCAGATCTCATTTTTTCCTCATTTTCTAATAAGGATAGTAACGATATTCTCATAAATTCAATTTCATTTCCGAGTTTTGCTATTTCATCTCTTCCTCCAATTTTAATACTACAATTCCTTCCAGATTGAGAAGAAAGTAATACTTGCTGATAAAGTTTGTTGATTCGATGTATGGTATAAGCGTTAAAAGGTATAAGAATTCCCAGGAAAAGAAAAAATCCAAATAACAAACCAGCAGTATTCCACCAAAAAAAGTAAGAATTTCCCGGTGAGTAAGATGTAGCGTAGATAACGCCATCCGAGCAGTATATGATTTCGTATTTGTCTTCATCTTCAAATTCTGTGGATGCTATTTTTTCTTCATACAGGTGTTCCGGCTCTGTGAACAAAAAAATATCAGAATTTTGCTTATTCCATTCCGTGTCAGTCAATGCATTCTGTGTCGAAAGATTGTGATTAGTTACATACTTTTGAAAGTCTTGTACAGCAGCATCACTTTTTGCTTCCCAATAAGCATCAAACTTTGAATTATAAAAAAACCATTCCGCAATCACATCAGATAGCAAATAATGTCCTAACCATGCACAAATAAGTGCAAAAGCCGCAATAGCTAACATTTTTATTCCCAATCGTTGGGAAACAAGTTTGAGCTTTCTATTCAATACGGTACCCCTTTCCCCAAACAGTTACGAGATGGATAGGATGTCGGGAATCGTCTTCAATTTTATCTCTTAATTTCCGAATAAACACCATAACAGAGTTGTTATCAGTAGAGAAAAATGGTTTTTCCCAGACACTTTCATAGATATTTTGAGCTGAAAATATTTGCTTTGGATGAGCCAATAATAATCGTAATATACGATATTCTGTTGAGGTAAGTTCTAATTCCTTCCCATATTTCCATGCCATATTGCGACAGCAATCTACACGTAAGCCATTCCATTCAATATATTCTGATTTTCGTTTTGGGATTTGTTTTCCTTGATAAACAGTATACCTCCGTAGCAATCCCTTAACTCGTGCAATCAATTCCGGATAAGAAAATGGTTTTGCTAAATAGTCATCTCCACCAGAGGAGTACCCTAATACAAGATCAGAATTTTGAGTTCTCGCAGTTAGAAATAAAATTGGCACATTTGACCGCTCTCGAATCATTCTACTAACCTGATAGCCGGACATCCCTGGCATCATAACATCCAAAATGATTAAATCGATATTGGCAGCCAACAATTTTAAAGCTTCTTCACCGGATTCTGCCTCAATTATATCAAAATCCTCATTGGACAATAAAACTGAAATAACCTCCCGGATTTCATGATCATCATCTACCACCATAATTTTTGATTTTTCTTCTATCATATCATTCATAACCTCTTTCAGTGTTGTCATTAAAACCATTCCGACAGTTTAAGATAAAGATTCTCTATCGCTTACTCATATGCTTTTAATAAAATTATATTTAAAAAACGGAGCCTTATCAAGATATTTTTTGTTAATAATTGTTATCTTGTATTTTTACAAAAATTTAGGTTGTCTTAAACAAGATAAGTGTTTTGAACTTTTCTACACACTCATATAGACTGATATGAATTGTTAAAAATTGATATGAATCAGTTTGGAACAATCAAGACACTGAGCAATGTAATTCATTTCAGAAACAATTAAATAGTATAGGTAAGCAATATACAAAGATAGATTTCTCAATGTTGTTTCCTTTTTTTAATTCATCACTTGACTTTGTGGCAAAGAGCAGATGTCCTTTGTCGAATTTACGGCGCAGACAAAGATGAGCGGAGTGGATCTGGCAGACGGTACGGTTGTCAGAAAAGGCGCTTCCGAGGCGATCAAGACATTTGTCAGAGAGCAGGGAGGAAAGATTCCCGAAGATTTGGAGGAAATCGTAACAAGGGTTTCCAATCTCGGAGGAACGCCGCTGACGGTCTGTGTCGGTCAGAAAATACTTGGTGTGATTTATTTAAAGGACACGGTAAAGCCAGGACTCTCCGAGCGCTTTGCAAGGCTGCGCGAGATCGGGATCAAGACAATTATGTGTACGGGAGATAATCCGCTGACGGCGGCAACGATCGCAAAGGAGGCGGGCGTTGATGGCTTTATTGCAGAGTGTAAGCCGGAGGATAAGATCGAGGCGATTAAGAAGGAACAGGCAGAGGGCAAGCTGGTCGCCATGACGGGAGACGGAACGAACGACGCGCCGGCACTGGCGCAGGCGGATGTCGGACTTGCGATGAATTCGGGAACGCAGGCGGCGAAGGAGGCTGCCAACATGGTCGATCTGGATTCTGATCCGACTAAGATTCTGGAAGTGGTGGAAATCGGAAAACAGCTTCTGATCACCAGAGGATCGCTGACCACCTTTAGTATCGCAAATGATATTGCAAAATATTTTGCGATCATTCCGGCAATGTTTACGATGATTCTGCCGCAGATGCAGATTTTAAATATCATGCATCTGGCAACGCCGGCAAGCGCGATATTATCAGCGCTGATCTTTAATGCGATCATCATTCCGGCGCTGATCCCGATCGCCATGAAGGGCGTGAAGTACAAGCCGATGAAGGCAGAGAAAATTCTTCTGCGTAATATGGGAATCTACGGACTGGGCGGGGTGATCGTTCCGTTTGTCGGAATCAAGATCATAGACATGCTTGTAGCACCGCTTTTGTCTGTGTTAGGAATGTAAGGAGGGAAGCTCTATGAAAAGCTTTGGTAAAATGTTAAAAACTGCATGTTTCTTTTGCCTGGTGATGATGCTTTTATGCTCGTTTGCTTATCCGCTGCTGCTGACCGGCGCAAGCCAGGTCACGATGCAGGCAAGGGCGAACGGAAGTCTGATTGATAAAAACGGAAATCTGACGACAGACTCTGCAAAGGCAGTCGGTTCCGAGCTGCTTGGACAGCGTTTTACAGAGGACTGCTTTTTCAAGGGAAGGGTGTCTGCCGTAAATTATAACACCTACACGAAGGAGGAGGCAGAGAGCGGTGCGTTTAGCGGTGCGGCATCCGGTTCGTTTAACTATGGAAGCTCCAATCCTGATTTAAAGGCGAGGATCGAGGAGGATCTGGATGCATTTTTAGCGGCACATCCGGGTGTGACGGCGGAGGAGGTACCGGCAGATCTGCTGACAGCGTCAGGCTCCGGGCTTGATCCGCACATCAGTCCACAGGCGGCGGAGATCCAGATTGCAGCAGTGGCGGAGCATTCCGGTTTGAGTGAGGAGACGGTCGAAAAGATCGTGGAGGAGAATACGGAGCATAAGGTGCTTGGGCTCTTTGGCGAAGAACGTGTGAATGTCCTAAAGTGTAATCTGGCAGTGGCTCAGGCGATGGCGCGGGAGTAAAACAGAAAGTCCCGGTATTTTTGACAGAAAAAAATAGCGGTTAGTTCTGCGGAGGTGTTATAATGGAAACAGTCATGCTGTTGCTTGTATTTTTTCTTGCTGGCGTGTTAGGATTTCTTTTTATGACAGGAGTCTGCAATTTGCTGAAAGCAGGCACAGCAAGAAAGCATAAAAATCATAAATACAGAGGGAGCGCGGATGGAAGAAAATCGTCAGAGCCCAGAGCAGCTGCTCGCGGCGGTAAAGCGGGAGGAATATGAGAAAAACAGAGGACATCTGAAAATATTTTTTGGATATGCGGCGGGTGTGGGAAAGACCTATGCCATGCTTCAGGCAGCGCATGCCGCAAAGCAAAGAGGCATCGATGTAGTTGCCGGATATGTGGAGCCTCATGCAAGACCGCAGACACAGGAGCTGCTGCATGGGCTTCCGCAGCTTCCGAATCTGGTGATCGATTATAACGGGATCACGCTTCGAGAGTTTGATCTGGATGCGGCGATCAGGCGAAAGCCGAGATTGATCCTAGTGGATGAGCTGGCGCATACAAATGCTAAAGGCTGCCGCCATGCGAAGCGTTATCAGGATGTCAAGGAGCTGCTCGCGGCAGGGATCGATGTCTACACGACCGTAAATGTGCAGCACATCGAGAGCTTGAACGACATGGTTGCCGCGATCACCGGGATCATGGTCAGGGAGCGCGTGCCGGATGCCGTGTTTGATCATGCCTCCCAGGTAGAGCTGATCGATATTGAGCCGCAGGAGCTGCTGGAGCGTCTGCAGGCAGGAAATGTTTACCGCGGCGATCAGGCGAAAAGAGCCGCAAAAAATTTTTTCCAGATTGAAAATCTGATCGCCTTAAGGGAGATCGCACTCCGCAGATGCGCAGACAGGATCAATATGCTTTCCGAGGAGGCGCGGGTAAAGAGCGGCGGCGATTATTATACGGATGAGCATATTTTGGTGTGCCTTTCTTCATCACCGTCCAATAGGAAGCTGATCCGTACGGCGGCGCGTATGGCGCAGGCTTTCCGCGGCGCTTTTACGGCGCTATATGTGGAAACCCCTGATTTTGCGGTGATGGAGGAGGATAGGAAACGGCTGCGGGGCAATATGCGTCTCGCCGAGCAGCTGGGGGCAAAGATTGAGACAGTATACGGGGAAGACGTGCCGTTTCAGATCGCCGAATTTTCACGATTATCCGGCGTTTCTAAAATCGTCATCGGCAGAAGCGCAGCTACAAAAAAAACGATGTTCGGAAAGCCGGCGCTCACCGAGAAGCTGATCGCGCAGGCGCCGAATGTAGACGTGCATATCATCCCCAACAGCAGTTCTGAGATGGCGTATCGGGTCAGACGCGCGAGACGAAAAGCACAGCATGTTTTTAATGCCGCGGATATGGGAAAAAGTCTTGGGATGCTCGTGCTCTCCTCGGTGATCGGTTATGTATTCTGGCGTTTTGGGATGAGTGAATCCAATATCATTATGATGTATATTCTCAGTGTGCTGGTGACCTCCGTCATCACGACGCAGCGCATTTACAGTCTGATTTCGTCTGCTATCAGTGTGGTTGTCTTTAATTTTTTGTTTACGGAGCCGCGATATACGCTGCTTGCCTATGAAAAAGATTATCCCGTTACGTTTATTATCATGTTTATTGCGGCATTTTTGACGGGAACGCTTGCCAAACGCTTAAAGAGACAGGCGGCGCAGGCAGCACAGGCGGCATTTCGCACAAAGATTTTGTTTGATACCAATCAGCTTTTAGAGCGTGTCAAGGAAAGGGAGCAGATCATTACGGTGACGGCGACGCAGCTGATGAAGCTTTTAAATAAGGATATGATAATCTATCTTGCAAAAAATGAGGCATTGCTGGAACCAAGGTTTTTTGCGCCGGATGGGAAATCGGCGCGGCACGAGTATTTTTCGGATAAAGAGAGAGCGGTGGCGCTATGGGTGCTCAAAAATAACAAGCACGCGGGTGCGACAACAGATACGCTGTCAGATGCGCAATGTCTGTATCTGTCAATTCGCACAAGCGAGGGAGTCTATGGAGTGATCGGGATTGTCATGCATGAGAAACCATTGGATTCGTTTGAGAACAGTATTTTATTATCGATTCTCGGAGAGTGCGCGCTGGCACTGGAAAATGAAAAAAATGCCAGAGAGAAGGAGGAGGCAGCGTTTCTCGCGCAAAAAGAGCAGCTGCGGGCAAATCTGCTGCGCTCGATCTCGCATGATCTGCGGACGCCGCTCACCTCAATTTCTGGTAATGCCAGCAATCTTTTGTCAAATGAGGAAAAGTTTGACGAAGAAACAAAAAAACAGCTATACGCAGATATTTATGACGATTCGATGTGGCTGATCAATTTGGTGGAAAATCTGCTCTCCGTAACGAAGATCGAAGATGGGAAGCTGAATATCCATTTGCAGGCAGAGCTTTTGGATGAGCTGGTGACGGAGGCGCTGGCGCATATCAGCAGAAAAAAATGGAGCATACGATTTTGTATCAGGCATGCGACGATATTATTCTGGTGAAGGTGGATGCAAGGATGATCATGCAGATCATCATTAATATTGTGGACAATGCCATCAAGTATACGCAAAAGGAATCGCAGATCATTATTTCCACAAAAAAAGAGGGAAATCGCGCCATCGTCAGTATTTCAGACAATGGACCGGGCATTCCCGATGAGATGAAGCCGTTTATCTTTGATATGTTTTACAGCGGAACAAAAAACGTTGCGGACAGCCGGCGCAGTCTGGGCTTGGGGCTTTCTCTCTGTCAGTCGATCATTACCGCGCACGGAGGAGAGCTTAAGCTGTCGGACAATATTCCGCACGGGGCAGTCTTTACATTTTCATTGCCAATCGAGGAGGTAACTTTATATGAATAAAACATTGATCTTAATCGTCGAGGATGACAGACCGGTACAGAATCTGATGATGACAACCTTGAAAGCGCATAATTACAAGTATCTGACGGCAATGAACGGAGAGACGGCTATTTTGGAGGCGTCATCGCATAACCCGGATATTATTCTTCTGGATTTGGGACTGCCGGATATGGATGGCATCGATGTGATAAGAAAAATTCGTACATGGTCGAATGTGCCGATCATCATCATCAGTGCAAGAAGCGAGGATAACGATAAGGTGGAGGCACTTGACGCGGGAGCGGACGATTATCTGACGAAGCCGTTTTCGGTTGAGGAGCTTCTTGCAAGACTTCGCGTGACAGAACGACGGCTTATGATGGGACAGGCAGAACAGGCGATGTCTTCTGTATTTGTCAATGGAAAGCTTCGGGTTGATTTTTCGTCCGGCTGTGCTTATTTTGACGAGGAGGAGATGCATTTGACCCCGATCGAGTACAAGCTGCTTTGCCTGCTTTCCAAAAATGTTGGAAAAGTCTTGACGCATACTTACCTCACACAGAATATCTGGGGGCACAGCTGGGAAAATGACGTTGCATCTCTGCGTGTCTTTATGGCGACATTGCGGAAGAAGCTTGAAAAAAATGATGCTTCTGTCCAATATATTCAGACGCATGTAGGCGTAGGGTATCGGATGATGAAGGTAGAATAAAAAGGGTGCCGCGGGTCTTTCGTTTTAAGCTTCTTAGCCGGAAAGAACGGGCATCACACTTCTCGGAGGCCATTTATGTGAAAGAAAAATCTCCCATAGAACCGATTGCTGCCAAGCATCGGGGATATGGGAGATTTTTGTTGACATAAGAGTGGCTCGCGAAGCGTGTCTCTCGTTGTTTTTTGTTATATAACTTTTCAGAATGCGATCATATGAATTTTTTATTTCATTTCCTGCCAGCTGTTTTTCAGACATAGCCATGTAATGCCGATCCTGAGTCCCAATCCAACGGTAGTGGAAATAAAAAAGACGAAACCAAGTGCTGACAAAAGCCTGAGATTGAAAAAAAGATCCACGAGAGCCAGTATGCAAAGCAGAAAAAAGCCTGCCCGCATTTTTAAAAACAGCATCAGGGAAATAGCTGCCAGATTTAGAAACATCTGCACGATCGCAATCATTTCGGCGTCGTTACCAAATAGATAGAATAGTGTGAGAGCGTTGGAAATCAAAAGAATCCAAAGCCATATCTTTGCACCAATCGTCATAAACCTTCTCCTCCTTTGTGGTCATAATTACTTAAAAATGATAGGTATATTTTACCATATGGCAGAAGCTGCTGCAAGTGCTTTAGGGCTCTTTTGTTCAGTGTTTTACAGGCGTTTCGGATAAAGGGAGCCGCCCTGCAGCAGTGTCTTGTGTTGAAATTTTTTTGCAGGTTGGTTATACTGAAAAAGAACATTGCCGTGCTTTTGGGCGGTTTCGCCGTACTGCGGCGTCCGGCGAAGGAAATGGCTGTCACGGCAGCGGCGGGGGTTTTACTTTCCATACTTTTGCGTGTGCTCCTGCCGTTTGGATTATAAGAGAAAACCGGGATAAAATAAAATGAAACGATCAAAGGATACAGGAGGTTTTCTCCTATGGAATATGGAATTGCTATGAGCTTTGCTTACCGGGGGGTGTTCCTTAATAGGAAGTTTGGTTCCCTGATAAGCAAAAGCCCTTATGCTCTATCGTCTGTTTGGATTGCGGTATTTTTCCTCGCAGTATCTGCAGCGGTAGATTTCGTGCGCCTCATCGGTCAGGAGGAAAATCTGGTCAAGCTCCTGTTCGATCGAGGTGATACAACGGGGATTTTTACAGGTAATGACATTCTTGACAAGCTTTGGCAGATGCAGGATTTTTTTCTCGACGATCTTATCGTCCTTGATGACATTGACAGTAATGTTATGGTCGATAAAGCCCAGAATGTCAAGGTCTAACGCCTCGATGGAGCATTCAACCTTTAAGATGTCCTTTTTTCCCATCTTATTGCTTTTGGCATTTTTGATAATGGCGACGGTGCAGTCAAGCTCCTCCAGATTTAAGTCATGATAAATCTGAAGGCTCATGCCCGCCTGGATATGATCTAATACAAATCCTTCATGGATTCCACTGATATTTAGCATGGTATTTCCTTTCTGCGGTAAATGGTCAAAGTGCGTCGACGTCGATCTCAAGCAAGGTGAGGATCAGCGCCATGCGGACATAAACGCCGTACTGCGCCTGTTTGAAATATGCAGCGCGCGGGTCGTCGTCCACCTCGACGGAAATCTCGTTGACTCTTGGAAGCGGATGCAGCACCAGCATGTCTTTTTTTGCAAGCTCCATTTTTGCCTTTGTCAGAATATAATAATTTTTCAGCCGGACGTAGTCCTCCTCGTTGAAGAAGCGTTCCTTTTGCACGCGCGTCATATAGAGAATATCAAGCTCGGGCATCGCATCCTCCAGACGCTCCAGCTCTGTAAAGGGAACGCTGTTTGCCTCAAGCACGTCCTCGCGCAGATAGCTTGGAATCCGAAGCTCCTCCGGGGAAATCAGGATAAACCGGACGCCCGGATAGCGGATCAGCGCATGGATGAGGGAATGCACCGTTCTGCCGAACTTTAAGTCCCCGCACAGACCGATGGTGAGATTGCCGAGTTCACCATGCAGGGAACGAATCGTCAGCAAATCTGTCAGGGTCTGCGTGGGGTGCTGGTGACCGCCGTCTCCGGCATTGATAACTGGAATCCGGGATTTTAAGGAAGCCACGAGCGGAGCGCCTTCCTTTGGGTGACGCATAGCGCAGATGTCTGCGTAGCATGAGATAACACGAATGGTATCGGAAACACTTTCTCCCTTGGAGGCTGAACTGGAATCAGCACTGGAAAAACCTAAGACAGAGCCGCCAAGGTTTAGCATGGCAGCCTCAAAGCTAAGTCTTGTTCTTGTACTTGGCTCATAAAAGCATGTGGCAAGCTTTTTGCCGTCACACGCATGAGCGTATTTCTGTGGATGCTTCTCAATGTCATCGGCAAGGTTTAACAGCTTGTCCAATTCGCCAACGGAGAAGTCCAACGGACTCATTAAATGACGCATGATATTCCTCCTGCATATATTTTTACTATCATATAATAATCATGAGGTGATTTCAAGAAAAATATTTTGTTGCGCAGGGAGAAAAAGTGGGGTAGACTATAGGAAGGATATGCTGGATGAGAGACAGCGGGCAAAGGGGGAAAGATGATATGCCGGAAGAAATGAAACGTCAGACAGAAAATAAAGAGGCGGAGGTTCGCTATGTGGAGCGGAAGCGTCTGCTTTTCTTCGGACTGCCATGGACGTTTACCAAATATACGATCACAGACGATATGCTCACCGTGGACGAGGGATTTTTGACGGTGGAGGAGAATGACTGTTACATGTATAAGATCCAGGATGTGAAGCTGACGGCTTCCGTTTTGGAGCGTATGTTTAAGCTTGGAACGATCGTCTGCTATACCGGGGACGTGACGAACAAGGAGTTAAAGCTCGTACATATCAAGCACGCGAAGGAGATCAAGAGCTATCTGTTGGAGGCGTCCGAGCAGGCACGCATCAAGAGGCGCACCCTGCACACGCAGGACATCGGCGCGGAGACGGAGGATGAGGAGTTTTCTGTGTGAGAAATTATATGGGATATAAGCAGGGCGCATCACAGCAGTTTTTGGATGTGCCCTGCTTTTTATTGACATAAGAGCGGCTCGCGGAGCGCGTCGCCCGTTGTATAGATAAGAGTGGCTTGTGAAGCGTTCCACCCGTTGTTTTATTATAGCGCTGTAAAGCTTTACGTTCGATTTTACAGCTGATTGGTTATAATAGAAGTAGCAGAAAGAATATGAAATCAAGGAAGGAGCTGAAAGCATATGGCAAATATTTTACCAGTATCTGATCTGAAAATTATAATGAAGTCCTGAAAAACTGTCGCAAAGGAGAGCCGGTATATCTGACCAAGAATGGACGAGGACGTTTTGTAGTCATGGATATCGAAGATTATGAGCGGGATCGTGCAGGGAAAAAGCTCCTCATGGAGCTGCAGGAAGCCGAGGAAGCAGTGAAAGACGGTGAAGGCTGGCTGGAAATTCATATATGGGTACTGTGACTTATAGTAACGAAAGAGATAGATCCAGACGATAAAGGAAGAGGATAATATGGTTGAAGTAAAGTTTCATGACTATAATTTCCAATTGGTTTTAGGAGATGCGTAATCACTCGGTCCACTGGGGACAGCGATAGGAAACTATAAGTCAGGAACGCCCGGAGCGTGCATCCCTGCGGGTGAGGATGCGCTCGAACAAAAGTCCTGCCGCCATCCAGAAGGGGGCGTAATCGAGCCGGATCACACCGTCGATATTCGCCGCGGCGTCGCTGTAATCCCACGGACAGAGTCCTTTCTTTTTTAAAAAGCTGCCGCTTAAGTACTCAAAGGAGAAGATGCCGACGCTGTAAATGGCGCCGCGCACGAGCGCGGGCAGGCGCCGGATCAGGCGGTAAATGGGGCGGATGCAGACAGCCATACCGTAGATCGGGAACATCCAGACAGAGGTCTGCCCGATCAAGCGCGGGTCTTTTCGGAAAAAGCAGCCCACAGAGGTAAACAGAATTTCCATGCACCAGCCGGTCAGTCCGCAGATCAAAAAGTTTCTTCCAAGCATTTTATTTCCTCCAACAGTAACAGTATGTCCTTAGTCTGCACGTCCGCAGGAAAAATATGCGTATATCATACGCAATGGTTCGCCGGATTATGCTGTTAATATAAAGTTAGCAGCTATTGTAATCCTACATTGTTTCATTATAGCGCTGTAAAAAATTACGTTGAATTTTACAACTGATCGGGTATAATAGAAGTAGCAAAAATAATATGAAGTCAGGGAAGGAGCGGAAAGAATATGGCAAAGATTTTACCAGTATCTGATTTGAGAAATTATAATGAAGTCCTGAAAAATTGTCGCAAAGGAGAGCCGGTATATCTGACCAAGAATGGCAGAGGACGTTTTGTGGTCATGGATATTGAAGATTATGAGCGTGACCGTGCAGAGAAAAAGCTTCTGATGGAGCTGCAGGAAGCCGAGGAAGCAGTGAAAGACGGTGGAGGCTGGCTGGATCTGGATGAATTGAAAGCACTTGTGGGGGAATAAGATGTTAAAATTGCGGATCAATCCGGTTGTGGCAAAGGATCTGAGGAATATCCGGGATTGTATTGCCGAGGATAATCAAGAATGTGCTGCAAAGACGATAAAGGAAATTTACGGTAAATTTGAGAATCTTCAGATGTTCCCGGGAATGGGATCGGACCTTTCCGGGAGAGTCAGTTTTCGGACAGACTATAAATATGCGATATGGCAGGATTACGTGATCATCTACAAGGCAGGAAACGAATATGTGGAGATCTATCGTGTAATCAACCGGTATCAGGATATTACAAGAATTTTTTACAGCAATTGATTTAGGGGAAAAGGGTTTTTACAAAAAGTTAAGAATAATTCCGGCGGGGAAAACTTGTAAAAAGGCAAAAACTGACATATAATAAAACAAATATATTCCATAGGAGCAGGAGTGGAGCTAGAACAGCTATTATTACATATCTCATACAAAAGCGTGCAGGGAAGCCTCATACGGGAGATCACAGACATCTGCTATCATTCCGGGAAAGTAAAGAGTGGCTCCCTGTTTATTTGTCTGAAAGGATTTTGGACAGACGGACACCGCTATCTGTCGGACGCGGTGGCGCGCGGCGCAGCGGCGGTCGTGGTGGAGGAGCGTACAGACTTTTTGCCGCCGGACGGGGTGACTGTCATTGACGTCCCTGATACAAGGGACGCGCTCTGGAGACTTTCGGCGGCGTTTTTTGATTTTCCGTCAGCAAAGCTTCGGATGGTAGGGATCACCGGAACAAAGGGCAAGACGACGACCGCATACCTTGCGGCGGGGATCCTGCGGGAGGCAGGGCACCGGGTCGGGATGATCGGAACGGTTGCCATTGATGATGGGAGGACTGTACAGCCCGCGGAGCACACGACCCCAGAGGCATATGAGGTGCAGAAGTATCTGGCGGCGATGGTGGAGAACGGCTGCGACTGCTGTGTGATGGAGGTCTCCTCGCAGGGGATCAAGATGCTGCGGACGGCAGGCATCCGGTATGACGTCGGCGTGTTTTTAAATATTGAGCCGGATCACATCGGAAAGGGAGAGCATGCATCCTTTGAGGAATATCTTTCCTGTAAGCGGGCGCTTTTTGACCAGTGTGAGATCGGAATTTTTAACAGAGACGACGCACACTGTGCGCAGATGTCAGACGGGCATACCTGCAGGGCGGAATATTTTTCCACAAAAAGAATTTCGGAAGACACACCTGCAGATTACGGGGCAGAGTGCGAAGAATTTTCTCTGCAGAATGGAAAATTGATGACGCGGTTTTTCCTGCGCTATGGCATCGAGCGGATACCGCTTGCGATACAGCTTCCGGGTATGTTTAATGTGAGTAACGCGGTGGCTGCTGCGGCGGTGGCGCTGCATTTTCGGGCAAAGCCGGAGGCGCTGCGGCTGGGACTTGCGCGTGCGCGTGTGCCCGGGCGCTGCGAGAATATCAGTCCGTCGGAGGACTATGTACTTTTGATCGATTATGCACACAATGAGATGAGCCTGAAAAATCTTTTGGAGACGCTGCGCGGTTTTTCACCGAAGCGTCTGGTCGTTTTATTTGGGTGCGGGGGAAACCGCTCCAAGTTAAGGCGCAGCCGGATGGGCGAGGCAGCCGGAAGGCTCGCGGATGTCACGATACTGACGTCGGACAATCCGCGTTGGGAGGATGCGGAGGCGATTTTGGACGACATCGAGACCGGCATCCGCCCGACGGGGGCGTCCTATGTGCGGATCACAGACCGTGGGGAGGCGATTGTCCATGCGGTGCGCATGGCGCGGCGGGGTGATATGATTGTGATCGCGGGAAAGGGACACGAGGGGTATCAGGAGATCTGCGGCGTGAAATACCCGGTCAGCGATCATGCGTTGGCGGAGGCGGCGATCAGGCAGACTGCGGGAAGAAAGAATTATCTGTGAGTACGCTTCGGAATGGAGAGGAAATGTCAAAATACGCAAGGATCATTGTCGATATATCGCAGGAAAAACTGGATAAGACCTTTGACTACCGCATACCGGAGCATTTGCGGGCGCAGCTTGCGGTGGGGATGCAGGTGACGGTTCCGTTTGGAAACCGCCGGATGACGGGCTATGTCATAGAGCTGACGGACGAGACGGACTTTGACGAGGAAAAGATCAAGGATATTTTTCATATTACAAAGAACAGCGTTCCGCTGGAGTCGCATCTGATCGCGCTTGCCGCGTGGATGCGCAAGAATTACGGCGGAACGATGAACCATGCCCTAAAGACGGTGCTTCCGGTGAAGCAGAAAAAGAAAATGGAGGAGCATAAGCGGGTGCGGCTTGCCGTTCATCCGGTGGAGGCGAAAAATCTTCTTGCGGAATATGTAAGGAAGCGCAGCACGGCGCGGGCGAGACTGTTAGAGGCGCTGCTTGAGACACAGGAGCTGGACTGGGCGGTCATTACCGGAAAGCTTGCAGTAAGCAGCAGCGTGATCCGCGCGCTGGAGGAGCAGGGCGTGTTAAAGGTCATCCGTGAAACGCAGTACCGCAATCCGGTCGGACATTTGAGCCGGAAGGACTATGTGCGGCAGTTGAATGAGGAACAGCAGCGCGTGGTCGATACGTTTATCTCCGATTACGAGTCGGGTGAGCGAAAAACCTATCTGCTTAAGGGTGTGACGGGCAGCGGCAAGACGGAGGTCTACATGGAGCTGATCGCTCATATTGTGGCGCAGGGGAAGCAGGCGATCGTCCTGATCCCCGAGATCGCGCTCACCTACCAGACGGTCATGCGTTTTTATAACCGTTTCGGAGACCGCGTGTCGGTGTTAAATTCCAGAATGACGGCGGGTGAGCGTTACGATCAGTTCGTGCGGGCAAAAAACGGGGAGATCGACATCATCATCGGACCGCGTTCCGCACTTTTTACCCCGTTTTTAAACCTCGGCCTGATCATTATAGACGAGGAGCACGAGGCGTCCTATAAGAGTGAAAATGTGCCGCGCTACCATGCGCGGGAGACGGCGATCGCGCGTGCTGTGATGCTTGGTGCATCAGTCGTGCTCGGCTCGGCGACGCCGTCTATCGACAGCTTTTATAAGGCAAAAAGAGGGGAGTATGATCTGCTTACGCTGGAGAAGCGTGTGCGGGAGCAGCCGCTGCCGGAGTGTGAGGTCATTGATCTGCGTGAGGAGTTAAGGCTTGGCAACCGCTCGATCTTAAGCGGGCGTCTGACGGAGCTGATGGAGCAGCGTCTGCGCGACGGACAGCAGACCATGCTTTTTTTAAACCGCAGAGGGATGTCAGGCTTTGTCTCTTGCAGAGCCTGCGGACATGTGATAAAATGTCCGCATTGCGACGTATCCCTAAGCCAGCATGGTGGCGGGGAGGCGTCGGGCAGAATGGTCTGTCACTACTGCGGTTATGAGACGCCGCAGCCAAAGACATGCCCTTCCTGCGGATCGAAATATATCAGTGGTTTTAAGGCAGGGACACAAAAGGTGGAGCAGATCGTGAAGCAGCGTTTCCCGCAGGCGCGCGTGCTGCGGATGGATACCGATACGACAAGGAACCGGGAGAGCTATGAACAGATATTATCCGCTTTTGCAAATCATGAGGCGGATATTTTGATCGGCACGCAGATGATCGTCAAGGGACATGATTTTGGGGACGTCACGCTTGTGGGGGTACTGGCAGCGGATTTATCCTTGCATGTGAGCGATTATCACGCGGCGGAACGAACCTTTCAGCTTCTGGTACAGGCGGCTGGCAGAGCAGGGCGCGGCAGACTGCCCGGTGAGGTGGTGATCCAGACCTATGACCCCGAGCACTATGCCATTGCGGCGGCAAAAAGCCAGGACTACGAGAGGTTTTATGAGCAGGAGACTGCCTACCGAAGGCTTCTTTGCTATCCGCCGGTGTGGAATCTGTTAGTTATTTTGTGTGCATCGCGCAGCGAGGAACTGGCAGAGGAAGGCGCGGCATATTTAAAGGAGCAGATAGACTTATGGACAGAGCAGACGGGCACAGGAATCCGTGTGATAGGTCCGGCAGATGCTGCCATTGCAAAAGTCAACGATATTTATAAGAAGGTCATTTATCTAAAGACGCAGGAGTATGCGGATTTGGTAAAGCTAAAAGATCAGGTGGAGAAGCTTGTACGGGACAACCGCACATATCAGGATGTGGCGGTGCAGTTTGATTTTAACCCGGTTCATGGCTTCTGATGCGGAATGGAGGATAGGATGGCGTTAAGAACGATACGGATACAGGGAGATGCGGTACTGGAAAAGAAATGCAGGGAGATCACGGAGATCACTCCAAAGATCACAGAGCTGATCGAGGATATGCTTGATACGATGTATGACGCAAACGGTGTGGGACTTGCTGCGCCGCAGGTCGGAATCCTAAAGCGTGTTGTGGTGATTGATATTGGGGAGGGTCCGATCGTGATGATAAATCCGGTCATCATAGAGACGGACGGAGAGCAGACCGGCGACGAGGGCTGTTTAAGTCTTCCCGGAAAGGCGGGATGTGTGACACGCCCGAATTATGTGAAGGCGCGCGCATTTGACGAGCATATGCAGGAATTTGAGATCGAGGGCACAGAGCTTTTAGCGCGTGCCATCTGTCATGAGCTGGATCATCTGGACGGTCATATGTATACGGAAAAGGTCGAGGGACCGCTTCATGAGGTGACTTATGATGACCAGGAGGAAGAATAAAGAGAAGATAAAACGTAAACGCTTCTGAATGGAGGTAAATATGAGGGTTATTTTTATGGGGACGCCGGATTTTGCGGTAGCCACATTGGAGGCAATTATAGCGGCAGGGCATGAGGTTGTGCTTGTGGTGTCGCAGCCGGACAAGGCGGTTGGGCGGAGCAAGGCGTTAAAATATACGCCGGTGAAGGCATGTGCTATCGCGCATGGCATTGAGGTGTACCAGCCAGAGCGCGTGCGCAATGAGGAGTGTGTCGAATATCTGCGGCAGCATGAGCCGGATATTATCATTGTGGAGGCGTTTGGGCAGTTGATCCCAAAAGCGATTTTAGAGATGCCGCGCTACGGCTGCGTCAATGTCCATGCATCCTTGCTTCCGAAGTACCGCGGTGCGGCTCCGATCCAGTGGGCAGTGATCAATGGTGATAAAGTAACGGGAGTTACGACGATGCGCATGGAGGAAGGACTTGACACCGGAGATATGATCATGAAGCAGGAGGTCGTGTTGAGCGGGGAGGAGACAGGTGGAAGTCTCTTTGAGCGGCTCTCAGGAGAAGGGGCAGCACTCTGTGTAAAGACAATGGAAGCGATCTTAGACGGTACGGCTGTCTATACGCCGCAGAACGACGAGGAAGCTACGCATACAAAGAAGATTTCTAAGGAGCTGGGGAGCATCGACTGGAGCAGAGATGCAGAAGCTATCGAATGTCTGATTCGCGGGCTTGATCCGTGGCCGAGCGCTTACACACGCCTTAACGATAAAACGTTAAAGATCTGGAAGGCGAAGGTTGTGGAAGGCGAGAGCGGGACGGCGCCCGGATGTATTGTGAAGGTGGATAAAGCAGGCTTGCTTGTGCAGACCGGTCAGGGAATGCTCCTTTTGACAGAGGTGCAGCTTGAGGGCAAGAAGCGCATGCCTGTGGAAGCGTTTTTAAATGGATGTCCGGTAGAAGCGGGAACTTATTTTAGGAAGTGTTAGTTTGGCAGAGAAAGGGTGATGGTTATGCCATATTCATATTATTACTGGGGATTTGATCCTACTTATTTGCTGATTTTGATCGGTGCGGTCATTTGTATGATCGCGTCGGCAAGGGTTAAGACGACGTTCAATAAATATGCGCAGTACCGCAGTATGTCGGGCATGACAGGTGCGCAGGCAGCGGAGCAGATTCTGCGTGCAGCGGGGATTTATGACGTTAGGGTGCAGCATATTTCCGGAAATCTCACAGATCATTATCATCCGGGAAAAAAGACGCTGAATCTGTCTGATTCGGTTTATAATTCCACATCGGTAGCGGCGATCGGAGTCGCGGCTCATGAGTGCGGACATGCGATCCAGCATCAGCAAGGGTACTTCCCGCTCAATCTGCGCACTGCGATCGTACCGGTGGCAAATATCGGCTCATCGCTGGCATGGCCTTTAATTTTGATCGGTCTTTTGTTTTCACGAAACACAGGCTCGTTGCTGATCCAGATCGGGATTCTTTGTTTTTCCTTTGCCGTGCTGTTTCAGCTTGTGACGCTTCCGGTGGAGTTTAACGCTTCGTCCAGAGCGCTTGCGATGCTTGGAAAACAGGGGATTTTAAGTGAAAGTGAATTGCCGTATACAAAAAAGGTATTGGGTGCGGCAGCGCTTACCTATGTGGCAGGCGCGGCGGCTTCATTGCTGCAGCTTCTGCGCTTGGTGCTGCTGTTTGGAGGAAGAAGGAACGATGACTGATTCCGTAAATATAAGGGAGCTTGCGCTTGGGATCATGCTGGAGGTTACAGAAAAAGGGCAGTACAGCCATCTGGTGCTTCGCGCTGTTTTGGAGAAGCACCAGTATCTGGAAAAAAATGAGCGTGCATTTTTGACGCGTCTGACCGAGGGAACGATTCAGCGGATGATAGAACTTGACTATATCATCGATCTGTTTTCCAAGATCAAAGCCGCAAAAATGAAGCCGGTCATACGAAATATTTTGCGGCTTGGTGTCTATCAGTTGAAATATATGGATGGTGTGCCGGCTTCTGCGGCGTGTAATGAGGCGGTGAAGCTTGCAAAGAAAAAGGGATTTGCATCTCTTAGCGGCTTTGTCAACGGCGTGCTGCGCACTGTCGGCAGAAATTTGGGACAGATTGCTTATCCGAGCGAGGAAACGGAGCCGGCAAGAGCGCTGTCCGTGCGCTATTCGATTCCCGAATGGCTTGCGTCACAGTGGGTTTTGGAATACGGTATGGAACGGACAAGACAGATGATGCAGGCGTTTCTTACCGATGCGCCGCTTACCATACGTACAAATTTGAGCAGGACAACGCCAAAGGAGCTGCAGCGGAGACTGGCAGAAGAAGGTGTTGCGGCAAGTCCCGTTGATGTGCAGGTATACCCTGGACTTTCCTATGCGTTTGTGATTTCCGGCGTTGATTATTTGTATGGGCTTACCTCATTTCGGGAAGGCTTGTTTTATGTACAGGATATAAGCTCCATGCTCGTGGCAGAGTGGGCATCGCCAAAGCCTGGAGACATCTGTATTGATGTCTGTGCCGCTCCCGGCGGAAAGAGTATCCATCTAGCCGAGAAGCTAAACGGTACCGGAATGGTGGAAGCGCGTGATTTAAGCGAGGGAAAGGTCGCACTGATCCATGAGAATATTGCGCGCTGCGGTCTGTCCAATATCAGGGCAAAGCAGTGGGACGCTACGGTGTTTGATGCAAAGGCGGAGGGAACGGCAGATATTGTGATCGCAGATGTTCCATGCTCCGGGCTTGGCGTGCTCCGTAAAAAAAGTGATATTAAATACCGTATGAGCGAGGCTGCGGAGGCGGAATTGGTCCGCTTGCAGAGAGAGATTTTACAGACGGCTGCCCGCTATGTGAAAGAGGGAGGAACACTGCTGTATTCCACCTGTACGATTCACCGGGCGGAAAATGAGGAAAATGTCGCATGGTTTTTAAAGCTGCATCAGGAGTTTCAGTTAAAGAGACAAGAGCAGATTTTTCCGGGGGAGACGCTGGGCGACGGATTTTTTCTCGCACAGCTTGTCCGTAAGGCAGATTGACTTTGCGATGCACACAGGAGTATACAATGGAAAAAGCAGATATTAAATCAATGAATTTACATGAGCTTTCCCTCTTTGTGGAGGAGCTTGGAGAAAAAAGCTTTCGCGCAAAGCAGATTTATCAGTGGCTTCATCAAAAGCACGTTTCTTCTTTTGATGAAATGACAAATATTTCCAAAGCACTGATAGAAATATTAAAGGAACGCTGTGTGCTGACAGACCTAAAAATGGAGACGGTACAGGTATCGGGGCAGGACGGTACGAGAAAGTATCTCTTTGCCTTGGCTGACGGAAATTTGATCGAGAGCGTATTGATGCGTTATAAGCATGGAAATTCCGTGTGTATTTCCTCGCAGGTAGGCTGCCGCATGGGCTGCCGTTTTTGTGCGTCTACACTGGACGGGCTGGTGCGGGGACTTACTCCGGCAGAGATGATAGATCAGATATACCAGATTGGGAAGGATATTGGAGAGAGAGTTTCCAATGTTGTTGTCATGGGAACTGGAGAGCCGCTTGATAATTTTGAAAATCTTCTGCGCTTTATCGAACTTTTGACCGATGAGAATGGGCTTCATATCAGCCAGAGAAATCTGACGGTGTCTACCTGCGGGATCGTTCCGCGTATCTGCGAACTTGCTGATAAAAAATTACAGATCACACTGGCATTGTCCCTGCATGCGTCGAACCAGACAAAGCGTATGGAGCTGATGCCGGTGGCAAATAAATTTGACCTGCATGAGGTGATCGACGCCTGCGGCTATTATTTTGAGCAGACAGGGCGGAGGGTAACTTTTGAGTACAGCCTTGTGGCGGGCGTGAATGATACGAATGAGGATGCCGCAGAGCTTGCGGGACTTGTTGGAGGCATGAATTGCCATATCAATCTGATCCCCGTTAATCCGATCAAGGAGCGAACCTTCCGCCAGCCGGAGCATACGGCGATTCTGGCATTTAAAAATAAGCTTGAAAAAAATGGGATAAATGTTACTATTAGAAGGGAAATGGGCAGGGATATAGATGGAGCCTGCGGCCAGCTTCGCAAGCGTTATGCAAAAGCGACGGCAAACAAGGGATAGATGGAGGAATCAGATGAAGACGTTTTCCATGACGCACATTGGACGGCGGCGTGAGACAAATCAGGACTATATGTTCACATCGGAAACAGAAGTCGGAAATCTGCCGAATCTTTTTCTGGTGGCGGACGGTATGGGAGGTCATGCCGCAGGAGATTACGCCTCAAGATTTACGGTTGAGAGGATTGTGGAATATATTGGTCAGGCACAGCAGAGCGAGCCTGTAACGCTTCTGTCGGAGGCGATCGCATATGCGAACCGCCTGCTGCTTTCGGAGGCGGAAGCAGATGAAAAGAAAGCGGGAATGGGGACGACGATCGTCGCGGCGACTCTCTGCGGAGAGAAGCTGTATACGGCGAATGTCGGTGACAGCCGTCTGTATGTCGTGAATCAGTCAAAAATCGTCCAGATTACACGGGATCACTCGTTGGTCGAGGAAATGGTCCGGCTTGGCGAGATGGATAAAGAAGATGCAAGAGAGCATCCCGATAAGAATATTATTACAAGAGCGATCGGAGTCGGCACGTCGGTTTCGGCAGATTTTTTTGAGGCTGAGGTGACGAGGGATGATACGATCCTAATGTGTTCGGATGGTCTGACGAATATGATCGACGATGCAGAGATCAAACGGATCATCCTAGGGCAGCGGGACATTGTTGAGGTGGCGGAGAAATTGGTGGAGACCGCTAATCTCAATGGCGGTAAGGATAATATTACGGTCGTGTTGATTGAGCCATTCTCAAAGGAAGGAAATGAAATATGTTAGAAATAGGAATGTATGTAGCAGACCGCTATGAGATCGTAGGGAAAATCGGCACGGGCGGTATGGCAGATGTCTATAAAGCAATGGATTTAACGCTTGGGCGCAACGTGGCGATCAAGGTCTTAAAGGCAGAATTTTCAGAGGATCTGAACTTTGTGACAAAGTTCCGCACCGAGGCGCAGTCGGCGGCAGGTCTGGAGCATCCGAATATTGTAAATATCTACGATGTCGGAAGCGAGCGCGGCATGCACTATATTGTGATGGAGTATGTCGAAGGCATCACCTTAAAGACATATATCGAAAAGAAAGGCCAGCTTTCCTTCAAAGAGGCGATCAGCATTGCGATACAGGTGGGCAGGGGAATTGAGGCTGCGCATCACAAAGGAATTATCCACCGTGATATTAAGCCCCAGAATATTATCATTTCCACCGAGGGAAAGGTGAAGGTGACTGATTTTGGCATTGCACGCGTGGCAAATTCCAACACGATCAGCTCGGATGTGATGGGCTCGGTACATTACTCCTCACCGGAGCAGGCAAGAAATGGATTTGTGGACGGAAAGAGCGATATTTATTCACTTGGTATCGTGATGTATGAGATGGTTACGGGACGCGTGCCCTTTGACGGGGACACGACGGTGGCGGTTGCCATTCAGCACTTGCAGGAGGAGATGGTTGCTCCAAGCGCATATGCCCCGAATCTTCCTGTCAGCATGGAGAAGATCATCTTAAAATGTACGCAGAAAAATCCCGATCGCAGATATGAGTCGATGACTGCGCTGCTGACAGATCTGCGTAAGGCACTGGTAAGTCCGGAGGAGGATTTTGTCGTGATGGTGCCGGCGGTCAACCAGGATAAGACAAGGGTGATCGCAGAGGATGACTTAAGGCAGATCAAGCAGGAGACAGGAAGTATCCATCTGCGCGCGGAGGAAAGTCCAAGGCGCAAAAGGAGACTGCAGGAGGAATATGAGTACGAGGAGTACGACGATGAGGGGGATGATGAGCTGGATGAGGAAGAAAGCGACGGCGAATTAAATCCTAAAATGGAAAAGGCGATCACGATTATGGGAATTGCCGCTGCGGTTGTCATCGTACTCATTATCGGCGCGATCGTGATCAATTTGTTTGGAGGCTTTGGATCCTCGAATAAAAAGCCCAAGGAGACGGAGACACAGACGTCGCAGAGTACGCAAACAACGCAAAGCAGTGAGACAGAGAAGGAAGAAAAAATTGAGGTGCCGAACCTTTTGGGAAAGACCTTTGACGAGGCGAAGGACATCGTGGCGGAGCTTGGTTTAAAGCTTGAGAATGTGGGCGAGGTTTCCTCGGATGATTACGAAAAGGGAGAAGTGGCACTTCAGGAGCCGGAATCGGGAAAGAATAAAAAGGTTGCCAAAGGAGAGACGGTCAAGGTAAAGATCAGCAGCGGAAAGGGCAGCTTTGATATTCCGAATGTGGTAGGAAAATCGGAAGATGACGCAGTAAACGCGTTGGAGAAGCTTGGATTTAAGCCGAATAAGACGTATGCTTACAGCGATACGGTTGAGGCGGGGAAGGTAATCTCCCAGAATCCGTCCAGCGGAAAGGCAAAGGAAGGGGATACGATCACCATAAGCATCAGCCAGGGCAAGGAGGCTGTGACCGTGCCGGATGTTTACACCACCTATAAATCGGAGGCGCAGGCAAAGCAGGAGCTTGCAGCATTTAATGTTTCCGTTAAGACTGGTTACAGTGACAGGATTCCTTCAGGTATCGTGATGGAGCAGAGCATTGAGCCAGGAAAGAAGGTGGAGAAAGGCACTGCGATCACAATCACGATCAGTCAGGGACCGGAGCCGTCGCAGGAGGTGACGGCGGCAACCTATAAATGCAATGTCACCTTGAAGCTTCCGGCGGGTACCACAGGCGTATCGGGAGCGAGTGCAGTTCTCTATGATACATCGGGAAATGTTTTAAAGCAGTGGCAGAGTCAGGCGCTTGCACCGATCAATGATGCAGGAGATCAGGGAGTAAAGTTTACACAGGGCGGTCTTTTGGTAAGCAACGGAAAGCTGGTTGTCACATGGCTGGATGCAAACGGCGGTAAGATTAACGATCAGACCGTGGATAACCTTGAGTTTTCCAAGGAATCATAAGCAGGGCATTATATGCAGGGAAAGATTGTAAAGGGAATTTCCGGATTCTACTATGTTCACATAGCAGGGTCCGCAATTTATGAATGTAAGGCAAAGGGAATTTTCCGCAACCAGAAAAGAAAACCGTTGGTTGGAGATACGGTTGAGATTACGGTACTGAATGAAGCAGACAGGATCGGAAATATTGAGAAGCTCCTGCCGCGGGCGAATGAATTGATACGTCCGGCGGTCGCAAATATTGATCAGGCGATTATTATTTTTGCAGCGGCGAAGCCACAGCCTAATTTTAATCTTCTGGACAGGTTTTTGGTGATGATGGAATATCAGAAGGTGCCTGTGACAATTTGCTTTAATAAGGCAGACTTAGTGCAGAAGGAGGAATTGGAAAGCCTTTTAAAAATCTATGCGTCATGCGGCTATCCGGTTGTGTGCACCTCTGCGAAGGAACGGGAGGGGATTGACAGACTGCAGAAGCTGCTGGAGGGAAAGACCTCGGCAGTCGCGGGACCGTCCGGCGTTGGAAAGTCGTCGCTCATCAACTGTCTGCAGGAGAAGCAGATGGAGACCGGTGCGATCAGCAAAAAGATTGCGCGCGGAAAGCATACGACGCGTCACTCAGAGCTTCTTCCGATTACGGGACATACTTATATTATGGATACACCGGGGTTTTCTACCTTAAATATACCGGGATTTGAAAAGGAGGAGCTGCAGCAGTATTACCGGGAATTTGCTGCATATGAGCCATATTGCAGATTTCAGGGCTGCAGCCATATCGGAGAGCCGGATTGCGGCGTCAAGCAGGCAGTTTTTGAGAATAAAATCAGCCCGCTGCGCTATGAAAATTATAAACGGCTGTACGAGGAATTAAAGCAAAATAAGAAGTACTGAAAGGAACAGGAGGACAGGGAATGAACTGTTTAGCGCCGTCGATTTTATCGGCAGATTTTGCAGAACTGGGAAAGCAGGTGCGCCAGCTGGACGAAGCGGGTGCACAGTATGTACATATTGACGTCATGGACGGGATGTTTGTGCCCAGCATTTCCTTTGGCATGCCGGTGATCCGCAGTCTGCGTCCCTGCAGTGACAGGATTTTTGATGTGCATTTAATGATCGAGGAGCCGGGGCGCTACATTTCGGACTTTGCGGAGGCGGGCGCTGATCTGATCACTGTTCATGTGGAAGGCTGCAGACATTTGGACCGCACGATTGAGAGCATTAAGGATCGGGGCGTGCTTGCAGGAGTTGCTCTAAATCCCGCAACACCGTTGTCTGCGGTCGAGCATGTTCTGGAAAAAGTAGATATGGTGCTGATCATGTCGGTAAATCCGGGATTTGGCGGACAGAAGCTGATTCCCTATACGATTCCGAAAATCCGAAGACTGAAGGAAATGATTCTTGAGAGAGGATTAAAGACGGATATTGAGGTCGATGGGGGCATTCATTTGGAAAATGTGGCAGAGGTATTAGACGCAGGAGCGAATATCATTGTTGCGGGAAGCGCAGTATTTCAGGGAGAGCTGACAGAAAATACACAGCGTTTTTTAGAGATATTAAATGCCTGAATGGTGGGTGTGTTTTGGCTGAGAGATATTTTATGCGGGCTTTGGAATGGAGGTAAGAATGAAGCGTTTTTTGGTGGTTGCCGGCGGAGAGCTTTCAGATACGTTTGCGTGCCGGATGATCGAGGAAACTGCGCCGGAGGTGATGATCGCTGCAGACCGCGGAATGGACTTTTTTTATCGCCTCCGCAAAAATCCGGATGTCATCATTGGGGATTTTGATTCTGCACGATCACAAAGCCTGACTTACTTCCGGGAACAGGGCGTGCAGATCAAGGAACTTTCACCGATGAAGGATGATACAGATACGGAAGCGGCGTTGCGCCTTGCTGTTTCAATGGGGGCGGAGAGTATCATGCTGCTTGGAGCGATGGGAAGCCGTCTCGATCATATGCTGGCGAATGTTGGACTGCTTGGGATCGGACTTGCCGCCGGTGTGCCGATTGTGATGATGAACGAGAGGAACAAGCTTCGTATGACAGATTGTGGGATTACCATAAAAAGATCTGAGCAGCATGGAACCTATGTTTCGCTGCTTCCTTATACGCCCAAGGTTACGCATCTTACACTGCGCGGATTTAAATATCCGCTTAAGGACGTAACGCTTCAAAGCTTTTGTTCCCTTGGCATCAGTAACGAGATTGTGGGCGAGGAAGCTGGAATTGAATTTGACGGCGGGATTTTGCTTGTAATGGAGACGAGGGATTAAAGACTCTGTAGAGATACGTTGTCGGATAGCGTCACGGCAGTGAACGATTGCAGCAGACTGTGCGCTTCACCTGCGGAAGCATACTTTTGTTTAAAAAGATAAATTGAAAGAGGGAGAACATATGATGGATGCAAAACATACATTAAAATATAGTGTCATGCTGTTGGCAGCTGTTCTGGTATTTGAGATGGGAGTATCGCCTGCCTATGCATTGGAGACGGCTCAGACAGAGCCGGTGCAGGAGGAAACCATGATCGTTACGGAAGAAATAGAGGCACCGGCACAAGCTTTTGATGAGGAAGCAGCGAAAAATTTAGAGGATGAGCTCTCAAAAAACGGCAATGTGGTTACGCAATATGTCAATGAGGAGGATCAGAAGCTAAAGACGATTGTCTGGGCAAAGGGCATTACGCCACCTGAGATGGGGACTTTCGTTAAAGAAAGTGATTCGGGTTCAGGGGGAGCACAATACATTACATATAAGGCACCGTATCAGGCGAATAATAGCTGGTATGATGTGAATAAAACAATAGGAAGGGTGGAGGATGCAAATTTATGTTTTGCGGTAGCAGCATCAAATGCTCTTCACTGGTGGCTTGAGCAAAATCAAACATATATTGATCGATACTTAATTGAATATCCAGATGATGCAAAAAAGCAGGAATTAAGAACGCTGTTAAATTCCTATATCAATGAGAGCAATAGCGCAATTTATAAACGATATATTACCCAATTTTCCAAAAGACAAGAAGGATATTGGTCAGACATATTAGTAGATCAATTTATTAATGGATATGTTCCAAAAGAGAATGGAGGAATCAACCACTCAGAGACAGATAGGAACAATCTTTTGCAAAATGGACCTAGTAAGCAGGGTGGATTTTTCTATGACATTTTTGGTACAACTTTGTTGACAAATAGAGCGTATAGTGGGGATTTTCAATCATTTAGCAATTATTTAAAAGGATGCTTTGTAGATGGGAATCTTGTTCTTTTAAATTATGATACGAAGGTGTTAAACCATGTTGTAACACTCTGTGGGGGCAGAATATGATACAAATGGTCAGATTAGTGCGGTATATTTAACAGACTCAGATGATGAAACGAGCCAATATGCTATGGTACGTTATATGGTAAAAAATTTAAATGGAAAACCAATTCTTTCTACGAACATTAATGGGATGGCAGGTAGTTCTATCGAATATATGCAGGTTATATCATTGGGGCAGGAAATTTGGGAAAAGAGATTAGAAACAAATCCGGATTCGGCTAAAACACCATTGGTTCTGGAATGGGGAAATACAGAGTTTGCATATAATGGAAGGAAACAGATTCCTTTTGTTAGGGCAACAAATATAGACAAGTATGATGATGTTCATCTTTTTGTAGAAGGGGAACAAAAAGATGTGGGCAAACATAGTGCAAAAGTTCTTCTAAAGGGAGCGTCTGCGTGGAAATATGAATTGCCAGAGGATGCTAAGAAGGAATTTGTTATCAAAAAAGTGCGTCCGAGGGTGAGGCTGACGGCGCAGTTGAATCAGGAAACAAAAATAGTGGATTTCAGGGTCACTCTGACCGGAACCAATAATGAAAAGCCAACGGGGACGATTACACTTAAGAGCGGACAGGAGGTCATTAAGGATCAGATCCCGGTAGTAAACGGAGAGGCAAGCTATACATGGACGAACCTGCCGCTTGGAAACCACAGGATCACAGCTGAGTTCGAGCCGTCTGTCGAAGGTGTTGGAAGAAATTATGAAAAAGCTTCGAGTAATTCTGTATCTGTCAATTTGCCGAAAAAGGAGCAGAGTGAGCTCCATATGACTCCGATTGGAGATAAGAAATTTGGCGACGGCAGTTTTACACTTACAACGACAGGCGGTACAGGTAAGGGCGGCGTGACCTATTCCTGCAGCACAGAGGATGTTCTTTCCATCAGCGGGGATACGGCAACGATCATAGGGGCAGGAACGACGACGATCACAGCCGTTAAAGAGGGCGATGATGAATACGACAGTATCAGTACAAGCCAGACGATCACGGTTGCAAAGGCGGATGCTTTCACAGTCACATATCCCACTGCAGGCGCGCTTGTCTATGGGCAGAAGCTGTCGGAGAGTCCCTTGGCGGGAGGAAGCACGGAGTATGGAAGCTTTGTGTGGGAGAATGGGGAGCAGGTTCCGTCTGTTTCCAACAGCGGTTATACGATGCGCTTTGTACCAAGCAGTCAGACTCTGAAGAATTATGAGAAAATTATCGGAGAGGTGAAAACGGTAACAGTTCCGGTAAACCGTGCAAACACAACAGTTGCATTGACCACACAGACGGCAGGGGATGGCGGAGCAGCAAAGGTCGTATTATCCGCGTCTGTGGGCAAGTCCCTGCAGGGTGATTTCGCTACGGGTACGGTAACTTTTCTGGCGTCTTCCGACGGCGGCACATATGCGGAAATCGGTGCGGCTTCTGTGGTAAACGGCACAGCAGTTTTTGCATGGGAGGGGATGCCGCAGCAGGCATATCAGATACAGGCACGTTATAGCGGCGATCAAAATTATAATGGGGCTTACAGTGAACAGGTTCGTGTGGACGTGGGCGGAGTAATGCCGGATGAGCCTGAAAAAGTAAACGGCTGGTACATGGAAAACGGAGAACGGTACTGGTATGATCACGGGATAATGGCACGCGATAAGGAAGTATATGATCCGGGAACAGACGCATGGTACTGGTTCGACGAAGACGGTACGATGGCAACCGATAAGGATGTATTTATCCCGACCAATGAGGCGCGTACTGAGGGCAAATGGGTGCGCTATGACAGCAACGGCGGTATGGTAAAAGGTGAGGATTTGCGCTATGGCGGCTGGTACTGGTTTGATCCGGTCACTGGGGAGATGATCAAAGGCTTTGTGTTTATTCCTGAGGAGGGCAGTGCAGGAAAATGGGTTTATTATGATGAAATCGACGGTCAGATGCATCATGGTGAGAGCTGCATCAATGGCGGCTGGTATTATTTTGATGAATGGACCGGGAAAATGACGCATGGTGAATACTATAGAAATGATGCATGGTATTATTATGACCAGATTACCGGCATTATGGCGCATGGCTGGGTAATGCTTCCGGATGGAACAAGGGCCTATTATGATGAGGTCACAGGCGTCAGAAAGTAAAAGGACGTAAAAAGAGCGTAGAAGAAAATAAGGAAAGGCATCCCCCTAAAAGCTGGCGGTTTTCTGGACAAGCAAAGGGAAAATGAAATTAGGTATTATGAGCCTGATTTCATAAATATCCATATAAGCTGTTAATAGCCCTTAAATGCTGATAGCTAAATCATTTAGCGGATTTTCTGCGGGGATGTAACCCTATATAAATTCATACTAAGCTTTTGGGAAATGCCCCATTTGGCGGTCCACTGATTCTTGGATGTTTTTGCCGAAGTCCTAATACAGTATAGGAGGGAACGTTTTGTTGCGTTCCCTCTTTTTTGCTGTATTTTGAATAAGTATATTCGATAAAAACGAAAATATATATTTTTTAATGATAAATTAAGTAAATATAAAAGAATTTCTGATGAAACATTACGATCTAGATTAACAGAATCAGATATAACTCAAATTAAAGAAGTTTCTTCAAAAAGAGACTATATAAAAACAA
>URJS01000012.1 GCA_900548205.1 uncultured Roseburia sp.
TCATTTTGGTGCAAGCGTGATTCATGGGCAGCGTAGCAATATTTTGCGCTTACGAAGAAACGCTCTATGCTTGGATCATATCTAATAAAGAGGCAGCTGTCCTTTGTGGACTGGCTGCCTTTTATGTTATTGTGAATAAAATTTTGGAAGATTAACGCAGTTAGCTCTTGCGGAAAGGCTTACCATTCAGTAAAATAAAAACATAATTAAAAATGTAGGAGCAACGGGACGGGTATAGGCAGATAAAATCTCACAAGTGATAAGGGGGACGAGGCTTTATGGGAGCAAGAATGAGCTGGGGACAGCTTTTATCGGGACAAACACAGGTGCCGCGCGGGACGGAACCGGAGGAATTTGAAAAATATCCGATGAATGATTTGGAGAAGGATTATAAGGCAATTATTTCGAGTGCGGCGTTCCGCAGGCTGCAGGACAAAACGCAGGTATTTCCGCTTGATAAGAGTGATTTTGTGCGGACAAGACTGACGCATTCTCTTGAGGTCTCAACGATTGCAAGGCAGCTTGGCATTATGGTCACACAGAATCATACGCGATATTTGCAGGAGGAGCTGCAGACCAAAGAGGCGGTGGAACGGATACCGGCAATCCTTTCCTGCGCCGGATTGCTGCATGATCTGGGCAATCCGCCATTTGGTCATTTTGGCGAGGTTGTCATTGGTGAGTGGTTTGAGAATGAGTTTAAGAAGCAGAGATTTTGCTATAAGGGCACGGCAGCTGCAAATATTTTGTCACAGCAGATGAGGCGTGATCTGGAAAATTTTGAGGGTAATGCACAGGCGCTTAGAATTTTATCAAAGATAAAAAATAAAGGGCAAAGCCATGAAATCAATCTGACAACAGGCGTCATCGGTTCGCTGATCAAGTACCCGACCGGATCCTTAGACTTTACCGGAAAATGGGATGCAGATATTCGGAAGCACAAGCTGGGGTATTTTTATGCGGAGCAGGGGACCTTTGAAAAGATAAGCAAAGAGATCGGAACATGGATGGGAGGGGGCGATGCGGCGCGTCATCCTCTGACATTTTTGATGGAGGCAGCAGATGATATTGCGTATGCAACGGCAGATTTGGAGGATGCTTTTAAGAAACAGCTCTTTAATCTGAAAGAATTTATCGCTTATTTTGAGCGCGAGAGTCAGGCAGATAAGAAAGCAGTACTTTTAATCGAAAATTTAAAGGAACGCGTGAAGGGGATCAGCGATGATGAGAGCCGGATGATCGCATTTCAAAACTGGATGGATTATGCGCGCGGATGGCTGATGTACTGTGCGGCATTTAATTTTTCCAAAAATTACGAAGCGATTATGAGAGGAGAATTTTTGCAGGAATTGTTGGAGGGAACATTTCATGAGCGGTCTATGAAGATTTTTAAGAACGCTATGGTGGAATTTGTTTATGAGGATGCAGAAATTGTTAAGCTAGAGCTTTCAGCAAAGAAGATTATTTCCAGTCTGTTAGATGATTTCATTTACGCTGTTATTTATATGGATGAGACGGAGGAGGCGTACAGGCTGACAAAAGCGCAGAAAAAGCTGTGCAGTCTTTTGCCGGATAATCTGCGTGAGGATTACAAACGTGCCAAAACGGGTGACACAGGATATGATCTGTATCTGCGCTTTTTGATGGTAACCGATTTTATCAGCGGAATGACGGATTCGTATGCAAAAAATCTGTATCAGGAGTTAAATGCATACTAAACCGATTCTTTTTGATAAAAAACTTCCCTACGGCGGTTGGATATGGTATGATAGGTGGCAGAAGTAGACAACTTCAGAATAAAAGTATGAGAGGTATTTACAAGTGAAGAGAAGAACAATATTGTTATTGGCTGCATTGGCAATGTCTACAGCACTTGTAGCATGCGGGAAAGAGACTGCTGAGGAGACGCAGCAGGAGCAGGAGATTGTGGGAGAAGTCGATGGAACAGAGATTGGCGACGAGCTCTTTGGCGAGACTGTCGATGGAAAGTACCGCAGTGAGCTTACCAACGAGTGGATTGATGATTCATTAAAGAACCAGAGACCGATCGCGGCTATGGTGGATAATGAGTCGATCGCGCTTCCGCACTATGGTCTTTCAGAGGCGGATGTCGTATATGAGATGATGAACAGTACCGAGAATGGGAGAATTACACGGTTTATGGCATTGTTTAAGGATTATGAGAGCATAGACCAGATTGGAAGCATCCGCAGTGTAAGGCCGACGAATGTCATCCTTTCTGCGGAGTGGAATGCGATCCTCTGCCATGACGGCGGACCGTTTTACATTGATGAATATCTCGCAGAGCCCAGTACAGATAATTTCAGCGGAACGTTCTCGCGTGTAGATAACGGAAAGCCGAGAGAGTATACGGAGTATATTCTTGAGGGAGATATGGATAATAATTTTGAGAATTCAAAGGTGGACAGAGAGTATAATTCCTATTATGAGGGACCGCATTATTTGTTTGCAGACGAGCAGAATCCGGTAGATCTGTCTGCAAATACAGACGCAGTAGATGCATCGCTTGTGGACCTTCCGTTCCCGCACAATGGATCATATCTTGAGTACGATGCAGATGCGCAGCTATACAATTACTTTGAGTATGGAAAAGCACATTTAGATCCGGGCAATGATGACAAACAGATGGCGTTTAAGAATCTGCTGATCCAAAGCTGCGGATTTACACAGTACGATGAGAATGGTTATATGATTTTTGACTGTATTAGTGAGGGCGGCGGCTATTATGTGACAAATGGCAAGGCAATTCCGGTCACATGGGAAAAAAAGAGCATGACAGAGCCAACCCGTTACTATGATGCAAATGGGGCGGAGATTTCGCTTAATACGGGAAAGACCTATGTTGCACTTGTGCCGGTGGATGACTGGACAGATTTAGTGATTGAGTAATCGGCTAAGTGGAAACGCAGGCAGCAGGCTTGGTCTGTCAGGGATCATTTGTAAAACAACGAGCGACACGCTTTGCGAGCCGCTCTTATGTCAAGAAAAGGGGCGTCATGCGGCATTTGCCGCGGTGACAGCCCCTTTTATGGAGAGAGAGGAAAAAGGTTTAGGAAATGAAAGAGATAAAAACACCGGATAGGTTTCTTCTGGAATGGTGGAAAAAGATTCCGGCAGCGGTGAAAACGGCATTTTTCGCGGCAATTTTATTTGGATTGATGACCCATTTATATCAATTTACAAACAAGCTCTACAATTATGACGAGCTTGCGATCACGCCGGCGGGCTATGGGATCGGTGCAGAGGCGGGGCGGTGGTTCCTGCAGCTGTTTGGAGGATACACGGCAAGCTGGTTTGGAAACTATTCCCTTCCGCTGTTAAACGGTATGATGTCGTTATTTTTGGTGGCGGTTTCGGCTGCGCTTGTTGCAGACGCATTCCGTGTGAAAAGCCGGATCTTTGCGGCGGCGATCGGCGGATTTATGGCGGTATTCACTCCCGTAGTGTGCATGTTTTATTTCATGTATGCGGCGCCGTTTTATTCACTCGCCATTTTCTTTAGCGTGCTGGCGTCCTATCTGGTCGTGAAATATCCGAAAAAGCTGCTGCCGCATCTGCTTGCGGTTTTGCTTTTGGCATGTTCGCTCGGCACCTATCAGGCATATTATGCAAATGCCGCATGTATATTTGTGATGCACCTGATCTTAGTGAGTGCGTTTTCTGATGAGGAGACGAAAGTAAAAGAGATTGTGCTCACCGGAGTCAGGTATTTGGCTGTGCTTGCCGCAGCGCTGATCGCGTACCTGCTTTTGCACAAATTCTTTGTCGCGTTGTGGGATGTACAGATGGTCAATTACCAGGGAATGGATTCGATGGGGCAGATGACGGCAGAGCAGCTGTTTGACGCATTGAAAAATTGCTACTGGAGTATGAAGCAGCTGGCAGCGGGGCATATTATGAGCCTGTCGCCGACACGCTTGTTTCATCGGGCATTTAAGATCGTGTACCTGATCTTTGGGGCAAGTATCGTGGGTATGCTTTTCTTAAAAAAGGGGGCATGGATCAAAAAGATTTTTGTGCTGTTTGGCTTTGCCATCTTTCCGGTTGCACTGTTTTTGATCTACCCGATGTCTCCGGGCGCATGGGCATATACGCTGATGGGATATGCAGCAGTCTTTCTTCCGGTATTTCTTGTGATATGGGTGGAAAAGTTCTGTGAGAATATTACGTTTCAGCAGAGCCTGGCAGCGCTTGCGCAATGGGTGACGGCCCTGCTTACGATCTCGATGGTGCTGTTGTATGTCTGGTACGGAAATGGCTGTTATATGGCGCTGGAATACACGAAGTATCATGATCTTGCTTATTATCAGACGATGGTGACCCAGATCAAGAGTCTGGACGGGTATACCGACGAGATGCCGGTGGCTATGATCGGAAATGAGATTTCAGACGCCACGAACAATATGGGCAGTATGGTTGGCAGCACATTTGGTTTGGATGGCAGGACGGAATCAAACGTCAACGCATATTCAAGGAATTCCATTATCACGAAATATCTCGGCTTTGCGCCGCGGTTTTGCAGCTATGAGGAAATCGTGGAGCTGATGAAGGAGGACGTTGTCAGGGAGATGCCGTGCTACCCGGACGAGGGAGCGATACAGATCGTCGAAGGCGTGGTTGTGATTAAACTGACAGAATACGAATGACAGGCAATAAAAACGGATGGCGGCTGCTTACCAATAGCAGCCGTCATCCATTTTTTTTACAAAGCCTTTGGACGGTGTTGTGTCCTTTGGGGGACGGATCCAATAGTCATTGTAGAACTTCATATAAGGCGGATAATTATCCCAGCGTGCGCCGCGGATGCCAAAGAGCATCTGCAGTGCGCCGCCATACTGGATTGCCTGCTTGCCGGCACGCTTAAACATCGGGGCAAGGTTAAAGCCGAAAGCGCTGCAGCTTAGGAGCGCGACGTCAAAGTCGATTTTCATGGCTTCCTCATACAGGTAATTTAAGGCGTCAAACCATGTCTCGAAATCGTCCTCAGGAGCCCCGGAAAACCACACAGATTTTAAGGTTTTAAGCTCCATGGCGGGAAGCATTTTGCGTCCCTCGTAAATCTTATCTATATGGGGGTACTGGGCAACCATCGAATCTACAAAGGGACTGATGAGCAGCACCTTTTTGCCCTCAAGAGCCAGCGTCCACGGATCCTCATAGAGCATTGCCTCGATCTGCTCTAAGCGGATCTGCTCCATTTCCCTGCGGCAGCTGGTGCGGATGACATATTCCTCGATCGGGTGGTCGTCAAAATACGCCATAACGTCAATGTCCTTGCAGTCCTTGCGCAGAAGCTCGACCCATGCGCCGACCTCGTCGGGGTTTCGGTGGAAAATATCATACATGTTACTCTGCGGCAGACGGTTGGAGTGAAAGAGCCGGTACTCATCGTAGAGCTGTACAAGCGTAAACTCTGCGCTTCCGAGACGGCAGAGTGCAAAGGGCTCATTGCTTGTCAGATAGCGCTTGATCAGAGCGTTTGCCTCCTCGTCCGAGGGAGGGCGCTTTCCGAGAAAAGGCGCGGAAAGGTCATTGTAGCTGTGGGTAAATTTCGCACGCACTCTGTGGTGCAGATGCTTCAGATAATAAAAAATATATAACGATCGTTGTCTCATAAAATCAGATACTCTCCTTATGATGCAAAACTGTTTCTTTATTATAATGAATCCGTCATACTTGTCAAGTCTGCGGCAGTGGATTCCTATTTGAAAATTGACAAAACCGCCATTTTTTCGTATCATTAGAGTATGATTAGGCAGCGTCTGCGATTTTTGCAAGGGGCGTGTATCAGGAAAGGCTAAGCATGGACAAAATATTGGTAACCCGGTCCTCCATGCCGGAATTTGAAGAATATATCGAAGAAATCAAAGACATCTGGGATACTCACTGGATGACAAATATGGGAAGCAAGCATAATCTTCTGGAGGAAAGGCTGGCAGAGTACCTAAAGGTTGCGCATGTATCCCTATTTTCCAACGGACATATGGCATTGGAAATGCTCATTCAGGCGCTTGGGCTCTCCGGAGAGATCATCACGACGCCCTATACCTTTGCATCGACAACCCATGCGATCGTGAGAAACGGCTGTGTGCCCGTGTTCTGTGATATTGATCCTAAGGATTACACAATAGATGTGACAAAGCTTGAGTCGCTGATCACGGATCGGACAAGCGCCATTCTTCCGGTTCATGTCTATGGAAATATCTGTAATGTGGAGGAGATCGGGCGGATCGCAAAAAAGCATGGGTTAAAGGTTATCTATGATGCCGCGCATACGTTTGGCGTGGAGTATAAAGGACGAGGAATTGCATCCTTTGGTGACGCTTCGATGTTCAGCTTCCATGCAACGAAGGTGTACAATACGATCGAGGGCGGAGCGATCTGCTTTGGCGAAGGGCAGGGAAGCTTAAAGGAAGATTTGTACGGGCTTAAAAATTTCGGCATCCGCGGCGAGGAGGTAGTGGACGCCGTCGGTGCAAACTCCAAGATGAATGAATTTCAGGCGGCGATGGGACTTTGTAATCTGCGCCATGTAGACGGGGAGATCGCAAAGAGAAGGGCGGTCGCACTGCGCTACAGAGAACGTCTGTCAGAAGTGCCGGGTATCTGCCTTGTAAAGGAGCAGCCGGATGTGAAGCAGAATTACGCTTATTTCCCGGTTGTCTTTGAGCCGCAGATATTCGGCTGTGACCGAGACGCCGTCTACGATGCGCTTAAGGAGAAGCATATTTTTACCAGAAAATATTTTTACCCGACGACAAATTCCTTTGCGTGTTATCGAAATAATTATGATCCGGCAGATACGCCTGTGGCGCTTGCGGTATCGAAGAAGGTACTGACGCTGCCGATGTATGCGGATCTGCGTTTGGAGCAGGTGGATATGATTTGTGATGCGATAATAGGAGTGCGGAGATGATCGTTGTAAAAATCGGAGACGGCATGGGAAATCAGTTATTTAATTACGCCTGCGGCTACGCGCTTGCAAGAAGGGAAGGCGAGACGCTCAAGCTTGATATTTCCGAGTGTGATAATTCCACGCTGCGCGATTACGAGCTTGATTTTTTCCGCGTACGCTACGATGCGAAAGAGTCTTTTCCAAACCGTAATTTCTGGCAGAAGCTATATAAGCGCCTTAGGAGGAATCTTTTGTACCATGTCATTATGGAAAAGGATTTATTTTCCGTAGATACGCGTATCTATAAGAAAACATGGCGCAGCCGTTATCTGCACGGGTACTGGCAGAATGTGGCGTACTTTCAGGATTATCTTAAGGAGCTGCGCGAGATGTATGTGCCGCGGGAGCCGCTGCGGCAGGAGACGGCGGAGCTTTTAGAGGAGCTTTCAGCCGGAAATACCTGCGCGGTCCATGTGCGGGGCGGGGACATCAACGGTCCTTCTCCCGCGTATTTTCGTGAGGCGATGCACCGCATGAGAGAGGCAAGGCGCGGCGTGCGTTTTATCGTTTTTACAAATGATAAGGAAAAGGCGGCGGAGTGCATACAGGCAGAGAATGCACAAGACGTCCGATATATCAGCGATATGGGAAGCTTTTCGGACAAGGAGGAGTTTTTGCTGATGTCTGCCTGCAAAAATCATGTGATCTCCAACAGCTCCTATTCGACCTGGGCGGCGTATCTGTGCAGAAATAAGGAGCAGCTTGTGATGATACCGCCCTATCAGGGAGCGGCGCAGATGTGTCTGGAGGGCTGGCAGCTGATTGATCTGGAGGGAGAGACCTAGAAATACAAAAGAAAAAGACGTTACGGAGGGGATATGCTATTTCATTCAATCGACTTTCTCGTGTTTTTTCCGGTTGTAGTTCTTATTTACTTTTTGATGCCAAAGCGTGTGCGTTATCTGTGGCTTTTGGCTGCAAGCTATTATTTTTATATGGGCTGGAATGCCGGATATGCGGCCCTGATCGCCATTTCGACAATGATCACCTATGTGTGCGGCATTGCGCTCCATAAGGTGCAAACAAGGGAGTGCGGGCACAGTCTGCTGTGGCGCAGATCGATCGTTGCGCTTGGGGTGGGCAGTAATCTTGGTATACTTATCTTTTATAAGTACTTTGATTTTTTGCTGGAAAATATCAATGGCGTCCGCGCTGCCCTTGGGCAGACGGCGCTTGAAAATCGGTTTGACGTTATTTTGCCGGTAGGCATCTCCTTTTATACGTTCCAGGCGCTCGGCTATATGATCGATGTCTATCGGGGAGAGGTGGAGGCAGAGAAAAATCCGTTCCGGTATGCGCTGTTTATTTCTTTTTTTCCGCAGCTTGTAGCAGGACCGATCGAGCGTTCCAAAAACCTGCTCCATCAGCTGCAGGAGGTTCCGCTCCAAAAGCTGCTTAATTACAGGCGGATCACAAGCGGACTGATCGTCATGCTTTACGGATATTTTTTAAAGCTTGTGATCGCGGATCGTGCGGCGATCATTGCAGACGAGGGCTTTCAACACTATTGGATGTACGGCAGCTTTGAGCTCATTCTGGCGGCAGTCTGCTTCTCCATTCAGATTTACTGTGATTTTGCAAGCTATTCGCTGATCGCGATCGGCGCTGCACAGGTGCTTGGATTTACGCTGATGGAAAATTTCAACACGCCGTATTTTGCTGTCAGCATCCGTGACTTCTGGCGCAGATGGCATATTTCCCTAAGTACATGGTTTCGGGATTACCTCTATATTCCACTTGGGGGCAGCCATAAGGGGAAGGCTCGTAAGTGGTGTAATCTGATGCTGACATTTTTATGCAGCGGTCTGTGGCATGGCGCTTCGTGGAGCTATGTCGTGTGGGGCGGTCTGCACGGCTTGTATCAGATCGTGGGCGAGCTGCTTTTGCCTGTCAAAAAAAAGCTGATTTCCCTGATGAGGATAAGAACAGATTGTGAGAGCTATCGACTGGGACAGATTGCCGTTACATTTGTGCTTACGACCTTTGCATGGATTTTCTTCCGTGCACCGACGCTTGAGGATGCAGTTTCCTATATTCAGAGGATGTGCAGCAGGTGGAATCCGTGGGTATTGTTTGACGGCAGTATGTATGAGCTTGGGGTCAATCGGTTTCAGGCAAATATTTTGTTTGCAGCGCTTATCATCCTACTGCTTGTGGATTTGATCCGCAGCAGAAAGGGACTGTGCATTGACGCTTTTTTGGAAAAGCAGAATCTGTGGTTTCGCTGGCTTGTTTTACTGGTGCTTCTCGTCATGATCGTGGTCTACGGCGCTTATGGCTATGCGTTTGATGCAAAAGAGTTTATTTACTTCCAGTTTTAGGAGATACGAATGAAAAAAGTACTTTCTGTGATGGGAAATACCATAAAAGTACTGGTATTTCTCGGTCTTGCGGCGGCAATTCTCTTGTGGGCGAATTTTGTATTGAAGCTCAAATCGCCCGATGGCAATTATGTGGCGCAGATGTTTGCAAAACAGGCTCCGCATACCGTAGATGTTGTGTTTGTGGGCAGCAGTCATATTTATACGGACGTGAATCCTGCGGTGCTCTGGGAGGAGTACGGGATTGCATCCTATGCGCTCGCGGGTTCAAACCAGCCGCTTTGGAATACCTATTATTATATGAAAGAAGCGATTGAGAAGCAGTCGCCTGAGCTTGTGGTAGTCGATTTATACCGGGCGATGGAGACAAGAGATGTGATCGATGACGCGCGTATCGCAATGAATACGCTTGGACTTGCCTATGGGGAGAACCGAACGGAGAATATTCGGGCGAGTATCCCGGAGGGAGCGTCTCTGCTTGATTATGTGCTTGGCTACCCTATTTACCACACACGCTATGAAGCTTTGCAGGAGAGTGATTTTAAACGGTATAACGGCGACCCAAATGGAGAGAATTATAAAGGTTTTAATGAGAATTGCATCAGTGTCACGCCGTTTGAGAGCTTTTCTGATGTGACGGGGATTGAAGACAGGCTTGCGCTGACAAAAAAGAGCGAGGAGTATCTGAGGAAGATCATGGATCTGGCGAAGGCAACTGAGACAGAATTACTTCTTATCGTTGCCCCGTATCAGGGAATCATGCCTTCCGATAAGATGATTTTTAATGAGGTGGAGGCGCTTGCAAAGGAGTATGATGTTCCCTATATAGATTTTAATGAGTATTATGCAGAAATCGGCTTAGACCCGATGCGTGACTGTGCAGAGTCGTCCCATTTGAATTACGACGGGAGTGAAAAATTTTCGGAGTATCTCGGCTCTTATTTAAAAACACGCTATGAGCTGCCGGACCGCAGGGGTGAGGACGGATATGAGTCATGGGAGAAAAACGCCGAACATTATGAGCGGATTGCCTATTACTTTAAGCTGCGCAATACGGAGGACATGGAGGAGTATTTGAACCTGTTATTTGAGGCAAAGGGGTATACGGCGCTGATCTCGCTTGACGGTCAGTATGATTACGGAAAGCTTGGCGTTTTGGATATGCTAGAGGACTATGGCGTCAAGATGAATGACGGCGGCGTTGCCGTGGTGCATGACGGTGAGGTGCTTTTCTGCGGGGATGATACCGCAGCAGAGGATTACCATTACCACATGGACTGGGGAAGTAAGACGATAGTGATAGATGGAACGATCATGCAACAGAGCGATGTTTACACGGGAGAGCGTGTGAGGGCAGTAGAAAAAAGCATGTCAGTGGACGGCATAAACGCAGTGGTTGCTCCGCATGGCGTAAATGTGATGATTTATGATGAATATACAAACCGCTATGATTCGGTGGGCTTTGACGCGACGCGGGAATATCAGAGAGCACGCTATTAAAAGCGGGAAGCGGGGAGTGAATGGAGGATGCTATGAAAGAGAAGCTGATAAAAATTCAAAACTTTTTTCTGACCTTAGGCAGTCTGCTGCGCCATCCGGTAAAAGTGCCGGAAATGGTGATCTGTTACCGCAACAGTGAGGATTTAAAAAGGGATATTGAGGAGATCAACCGCGAGCGGATCGCGTCTCTTTACGAGCCGACAGATTGCGTGCAGGAGCCGGGGATGAGTCTTGCGGAGGAATTAGAGGCAAAAAAAAAAGAATATCGCAGGATCAATGAGTCCTTCAAAAAACGCATGATTTTTCATGTGGGCTTTGGCGGCGGGCTGTATTCCGAGCTAAACAGCATGATGGAGTTTATGCTGTTTTGTTATCAGCATCATATCCGCTTTGAGCTGTATGCAGACGACGCGAATTTTTCCAAGCCCGGTGGAAAGGGCTGGGAGGAGTTGTTTGAGCCGTTTTGTCCGATCAGCCATGATCCGTTAAATCAAAAGGCAAATTACCGCCCGACCGATTATCTGAGCCAGATCCGTCCGCATCGCCTGTGGATGAAGGGGCATTATTACCCGCGGAAGCTAAAAAAGAATACGGGAGCGGATTATCTGACGCAGGACATCTGGTGCATGTGCATCAGTGATGCATTCAAAAAGAGCAGGGTCAAATGGGAGCTGTTTGGAATGGACGGCGCCTGTGAGACGGAGTTTGCGAAGCTTTCTTCCGTGGCAATCTGTCCGAAGCCGGAAATCCGGCAGAAAATGGATGCGCTGATTGCGGAATTGCATTTGCCGGAGCACTATATTTCCATGCAGGTACGCGGAGGCGATAAGTATCTGGAATATGATAAGCTGGTTGAGGCGGACGCCTTTATCGAAAAGGTGGAGACGCTGGGATTGTCGCATTTGCCGTTATTTATCTTTACCGATGATTACCGCAATGTGACATATTTTAGGGAAAAAAGACCGGAATGGAAGCTTATGACGCTGACAGGACAGGATGAAAGAGGTTATTATAACAATGAATTTAACAAGCAGGACTGGGAGTTTCGGAAGGCAAATCTGATCAAGCTTCTGGCGATCATAGAGGTCTGCGTCAAGGCAGACCTCCATATCGGCTCGAACCAATCCTGTGTGGATATGTATCTTCGCTCCATGAAGGGGGAACAGAATTATGTTGTGCTGTAGCCTAGTGTGCGGATAACGGCGGCGGGATTGCCACCGACTACCGTGTAAGGGGGGACGTCCTTTGTGACGACGCTCCCGGCTGCGACAACGGCGCCCTCGCCGATGGTAACGCCCTTTAGAACGGTGACGCCGAAGCCGAGCCACGCCTTATCGCAGATATGAATTGGAGCGCTCTTTACGACGCTCCAATTTTTATTGCAGAGCGGAGAATTTCCGCTTCTTGCGCTCTCCCATTCCAAGGTAACGTCGTCCTTTCGTTCTTCCCAGAGAACCGAGTGGGAATTATGGTCATAGATCGTGCAGCTCCATGCAATGATCACATCGTTGCCGATCGTGATGCCGTCACGGGAAATGAGCTGTGTGCCGCCGCCGATATGGACGCGGTTTCCGACGGAAATATGACCGCTCTCTGTCTCAAAGACAAAGGAGCCGTCGATCATACTTTTTTCACCAATGGAAAGATAGGAATGACCGTTCTGCGGCGCGTGAAGCTCCAGATTAAAATTCTCGCCGAGCACAGCGTCCGGGTGAAGGCTGATATAAGGGGCGGCAGCCTTAAGCTGTTTTGCTTTTCGATACTTTTTATAAATGCTTTTTAAGTTCATAGATTCCTCCGATTATTTTGTTGCTGCGTCTGTTTCTGCGGCAGTCAGAAAACGTAACATGCCGCTGCAGAGACGTTTCCAAAAGCTTTGCGCCACAGGGGCAAGCGCGTGATACAGCTTCATGCAAAGCCTTGCAATGAGATCGTCAAGGTGGGCGAAGGTAAGTCTGCGCAGCTCGTTGCACGCCATGCAGACAATGACGGTGAGCAGCACATAGCCTGTCACATACAGGATGAGCAGCGGACTGTCGGTATAGCCGCCGAGCGGAAAGAAACGGTCGATGACAAACAGGCGCACAAAGGATTCAAACACATACAGCGGCATGACGTTTCCGGCAAGGTGATTGACAAGGCGGCTCTGAAAATGAAATTCGCGAAAGAATAAGAGCAGCATCACTGCCGAAAATAAGATAAACAGTGAATTATCGCGGGCAAACATACCCATCTGTACGCCCTTTATCACCGTGAGCGCTGTGTTCAAGCCAAAGATCAGGAATGTCGAGCCGCAGAGCAAAAGCAGCAGACGGCTCTTGGAAAAATGCCCGGTATGATATTTTTTCAGATAGGCGCCCAAAAGATAGGCGATCACCATCTGTACGATGCCCTTGCCGGAATCGGCGATCAGTTCGTAGAAAAAGAAGGTCGGAATGAACGAAAAGAGGAAAATGAAAACGAGCAGTATTCCTGCTAAGGTTTCCTTTTTTGTTTTTTCCACCAGTTTATTTAAGAAAACAGACAGAAAGCAGAGCGCAAAATAGCAGGTCAAAAACCAGTAGCGTCCCGATAGGACCGGGATAAAGGACAAAATCAGTGCTTTTGCCGTGACCGCACCGGAGAGCAGCGTGCCAAGCACCGTATAGAAAATGATCACAAGGTCCAAACGGATCAGCTTGGTGAGGTCAAAGCGGATGCCAAAATAGCCGGACAGCAGGATAAAACAGGTCACGCCCGTATTAAACAGTGCGTTGATGAACAGACTGACGCCCCGGTTAAATCCCGTGAGGCTGTCGTTTAGCGGTCCGAAGGTATGCATAAAAATAATTCCCGTGATACACAGGATGCGTAAGAGTTCAAAGCTGGATTCCCGTTCTTTTTGCATGAGTTTTCTATCCTTTTCTGTACAATTATAGATTCTTAGGTTATTATATCAATACAGAAATCATTTGACAAGCAAAGGCTTTGTTACTATGATAACGAATAAGCGATGTTTGGGCAGTGTATGTGCCGGCGGCGTAAAGTGAGGAAGGGTTAGGTTATAGGATGAATAAGATAAAATGTGCATTAGAGGTATTTGACCGGAAACAGAAGCTGAATCTGGTCTATGTGACGATCATCATTTTTTTACAGTCGTTCGCGGAGCTGCTGGGCGTCTCGGTCATTCTGCCGTTTATCAATGCGGTGGTCGCGCCGGAGACGCTGCTTGAGGAGAAACCAATTCGCTGGGCGTACGATTTTTTCGGGATGGAGTCCACCGGTGAGCTGATCATCTATCTGGCGGTTTTGATCATTATTGTGTATATCCTAAAGAATCTGTTTTTAATCTACGTCTATGAATTGCAGTATAAATTTGCCTACTACGGAAAGAAGCAGATGCAGAATGAATTGATGCGCTATTATATCGGGAAGGACTATACCTTCTTTTTAAATGTGAACAGCTCTGAACTGATCCGCAATATCAACACCGACCCGGAAATGTTTTACACGGCAGTGCAGAACGCGCTTCAGCTGTTGTCTGAGCTTTGCGTCAGTGTGATCATTGTGATTTTCCTGCTGTTTACGGATGTGACGATCACACTTGGCGTTGCGCTCAGCGTCGGGATCATGTTTCTTTTGATGATCAAGGGACTGCGCCGGGTTCTGGCGCGCTACGGCGATGAGCGACGGGTCTATTCCGCCAATATGTTCAAATGTATGCAGCAGGCATTCGGCGGCATCAAGGAGATTAAGATCGCGAACCGTGAGAGCTATTTCCAGAATGATTTTGAGAAGCAGAATGAGGTTTATACCCATGTCATCAAGCAGAATGCATTTTTAAGCGCGATCCCAAAGCCTGTCATGGAGGCGTTATGCATTGCAGGTCTGATGGCGGTGATCGCCATTCAGGTTGCAAACGGAACAACAGACACGACACAGTTTATCGGCGTGCTCGGTGTGTTTGCCGCGGCGGCGTTTAAGCTGCTGCCGTCCGTCAATAAGATTTCCTCGTATTTTGCTGCGATCGTGCACAATGCAGTCGTGATCGAAAAGGTGAGGGACGAGTACCGCGAGATGCAGGAGACAAAGCTGTCCGGCGGTCAGAGCAAAGAAAGTGCGGCGAAGAACCGTGAAAAGACGATTTCTCTGGAGAAGGAGATCTCAGTAGAGCATCTGGAGTTTTCTTATCCGAATACGGAGGAAGCAGTCATTCGGGACGCCAATGTGGTGATCCCAAAGAACTGCTCGGCGGCGTTTATCGGTCCGTCGGGTGCGGGAAAGACGACGTTCGTGGATTTGATCCTCGGCATCTTAACGCCGCAGAAGGGAAGCATCTGTGTGGACGGCACGGACATTCACGAGGCGCTAAGAAGCTGGCATGAAAAGATCGGTTACATCCCGCAGACGATTTATATGCTGGACGATACCATCCGCAATAATATTGCCTTTGGTGATGCGGGAGAGATTGATGATGCGAGAGTGTGGGAGGCGCTGCGCCAGGCACAGCTTGAGGATTTTATCAAGGGACTTGAGGACGGACTTGATACGGTCATCGGCGAGGCGGGTGTGCGTCTCTCCGGCGGACAGCGTCAGCGCATCGGTATTGCGCGTGCGCTCTACCGCAGACCGGAGGTATTAGTGTTGGACGAGGCGACCTCGGCGCTTGACAATGAGACGGAGGCGGCAGTTATGGAGGCGATTGACCGGCTGCAGGGTAAAATGACGATGTTTATCATTGCGCATCGATTGTCGACGATCCAGAATTGTGATATTGTATATAAGGTTGAAAACGGTCAGGTGACTGTGGACAGAAGAAAGGGATAGAGTTTTATGGTGATATTAGAACCGTGCGCGGGGCTTGGAAACCGGCTTCTTGCGATGGCTTCGGCGCACGAGGTGTGCCGGGCGTTAAACCGCGAGCTTGTGATCGTCTGGAAGCGGGAGGCGGGGTGCAATGCGAAGGCATCGGATCTGTTTACGTTTGACGGCGTCCGCGTGATCGAGATCAGCGAGAACGGCTACCGCAAGGATTTTTTTGGAACAATTAAGGGAAATATGATCAAGAAAAAATACCGTAACAAGGGGACGGTATTTTTTCCATGTGAAAAGATAGATGCGTACAAGCAGAAAGGGCAGTTTGAGGAATTAAGGGAGCTGATTGCCAGGGAACCGGTGTGCTACATCAAGTCGTACACGAATCTGTGTGCGTTGTCAAAGGAGAGCTTTGCGTTTTTGAAGCCTTCCGTGGCGATCGAGCGGAAGGGAAGGGCGGTTTTTGACGCGTTAAATGAAAACACGATCGGCGTTCATATCCGCCGGACAGACCATGCGGACGCCATCAAGCACAGCCCTCTGGCATTATTCTATGAGCGGATGGAGCAGGAGATTGCGGCGCATGACGCGAATTTTTATGTGACGACGGATGACGCAAAGGTGGAGGATGCGCTGCGCGCGAGGTTCGCGCCACAGCGGCTGGTTTTTTATGAGGGGAAGTTGCTGGACCGCGATTCAAGGGCGGGGATCGAGGATGCGCTCATTGATATGCTGGCGCTCTCACGCTGCAGTAAAATTCTCGGAAGCTATCAGAGTACCTTTAGCCTGATTCCATCGATCATGGGCGGGATCCCGCTTGAGACGATGACGCTTGCCGAATAGGAAGGGCAGAGGAAGCAGAGGATGTCAGAGATGAAAACATGTGAGATTCTTGGAACAAATATTGCGGTCACGACAATGGCAGAGACCGTGGCGTTTCTGGAGCGGGAGCTGGAGCGGCTGCGCGGTAGCTATATCTGTGTGTCGAATGTGCATACTACGGTTATGGCATATGAGGATGAGTCATACCGCAGGGTGCAAAATGGGGCCACGGTGGCGCTGCCGGACGGAAAACCGCTGTCTGTTTACAGCAGAAAGCACGGCTTTCCGGAGGCGGAACGCGTCACAGGTCCCGATCTGATGGGCGAGCTGTTCGCGAGAGATAACGGACTGCGCCACTATTTTTATGGGGGAAGTCCCGAGACGATCGCGGTGCTTGAGACGAAGCTGAAGGAGAAGTATCCCAAGCTTCAGATTGCAGGGATGGTATCTCCGCCCTACCGCGTGTTGTCAGCGGAGGAGGATGAGGCTGCGGTTCGCGCGATCAATGAGGCGAAGCCAGATATTGTTTGGGTCGGGCTTGGCGCGCCAAAGCAGGAAAACTGGATGTATGCGCATCAGGGAAGGGTAAACGGCGTGATGATCGGCGTTGGCGCAGGATTTGACTATCACGCCGGAACGATCCGGCGCGCGCCGCTTTGGATGCAGAAGGCAAGCCTTGAATGGCTTTATCGTCTGCTTCAGGACCCAAAGCGTCTGTTTGGGCGTTACCTGAAAACAAACGTTAAGTATTTGTGGCTGACGAGAGGAAAGTAGAAAAAGGAGATTTTGTATGTGTGGAATCTATGGAGTGATAAATCGAAAAGTAGACCGTGACCTTGCCATCGACTGTATCAATACCATGACGCACCGCGGGCCGGACGGTTATGGCATCTGGCAGGAGGAGGGAACAACGCTCGGTCACCGCAGACTGTCGATTTTAGACCTCTCAAATAACGGAAGTCAGCCAATGTCCTATGCGAACGAGCGCTACTGGCTGACCTTCAACGGTGAGATTTACAATTTTATCGAGATCCGAAAGGAGCTGATCGAAAAGGGCTACACGTTCCGCGGAGAGAGTGACTCGGAGGTCATTCTCGCAGCCTTTGTCGAGTGGAGGGAAAAATGCCTTGACCGTTTCAACGGAATGTGGACGTTTGCTATTTGGGACAGAGAAGAACAGCGCCTGTTCCTAAGCAGAGACCGCTTTGGCGTAAAGCCGCTGTTTTATGCGAGACTTGCGGGCGGTGGTATCGCCTTTGCATCGGAGATGAAGGCGATTACGCCGTTAATGGATGAGGTCAGACCAAATCGTGCGCTCTTTGATTTCTATAAGACGAGCCGTCACTATGAGATGCGAAAGGACTGCCTGATCGAGGGGATTTACCGTTTTCCTGCAGGAAGCTATGCGTGGATTGCCGGAGACGAGATGCAGATCACAAGGTGGTGGAATACGTTAGACCACCTCATTACCGTACCGGATTCCTACGAGGAGCAGGTGGATCTGTTCCGGGAGCTGTTTCTTGATTCCTGCAAGCTTCGGATGCGCAGCGACGTGACGATCGGCACAGCGTTAAGCGGAGGGCTTGATTCGTCGGCAACGATCTGTGCGATGGCGCATCTGTCAAAAAACAGTGAAGATGCACGGATGAACAATGACTGGCAGCATGCCTATGTTGCATGCTTTCCGGGCACGCCTCTTGATGAGACAAAATATGCGAAGATGGTGACGGACTATCTTGGCATCAACCATACATTTTTGGATATCAATATGCGCATCAGTGACAGCCGGTTTTTCGAGCAGCTTTATCTCTTTGAGGAGCTGTGGGAAAATCCGCAGATTCCGATGATGGAGATTTATCGCAAGGAGCGGGAGGACGGCACGCGCGTCTCGGTGGACGGACATGCGGCGGACGAGCTGTTTGCAGGCTATGGGTTTGACGTGCTAAAGGCTTATCCTGACGCCGGCTTTGACAAGACGGCGATTGATGAGATCACGCGCGCCTACTTAAATCAGGCAGAAAACAGCGATGTGGTGACGGGAAAGGCATATGAGAAGAAAAGGAATGAGCTTCATCGCGATGTGATGTTCCGCTATTATGCAAAGAAGGCGCTTGGCAGACAGACGGTACAGAGCGCTTATTCCTCCCATGAGAACTGGAAGAAGCTTGACAATTTAAACAAGACCCTGTTCGTATCGACACATGAGACGATCCTGCCGACGATGCTGCGCAATTACGACAGGGACAGTATGGCAAACGGTGTGGAGATCCGTATGCCGTTTCTCGACTACCGGATCGTGCAGTTTGCGTTTTCGATCGGATGGCGCTCGAAGCTTCACAACGCCTATCCAAAGTCGATCATCCGCGATGCGATCGCGCCGTTTGCGCCGAAGGAGATTGCATACCGCCGCACCAAGATCGGCTTTAACGCGCCGGCAGTTGACTGGATGAGGGGCATCTACAAGGAGTTCTATTTAGATACCGTAAATTCGGCGGGCTTTGCAAGCTGTGACCTGATTGAAGATCCGGCGGCGACAAAGGCGGCGCTTGAGGCGGTGATCCGCGGAGAAAAGAGTCAGTTTTCCGACGCGACGGACGTCTGGAATCAGATACAGCCGTATCTGTGGGAGCAGGCGTTTGTGAAGCAGAACTGGAAATAAGAGTTGGCGGGCAAGGAGATACCCATGGAGAAGATACAGCAGACGGGAGTGGGGATGGAGCGGACAAGATACCGGTATCTTGATATTGCAAGAGGACTCGGTATCCTTCTTGTCATCATATCCCACGCCCACGGATTAAGCAGCTATTTGATCAATTATTATATTCCGATATTTTTCGTGATTTCGGGCTTTACCTATCATAGCGGGAGGTGCTATCGGGAGAATATTGCCAAAAAGGCAAAGCGGCTCCTGATTCCGTATTTTGTGTATAGCTTTGTGCTGCTCGGCGTTTATATGCTGCTTGGGCGGAGCATGGAGGAGACGAGGTTTTCGCTGTTTGGCATTTTTTATTCCAGATTTTGTCTCTATGATATGAGCACACACTCCGACAATGTGTTTTTGTTTACGATCGCAAACGGGGCAATGTGGTATCTGACGGCATTTTTTGTGACAAGTCTGGTCTTTCATCTTGTTGCGGATTTTGCGCTGAAGAATAAGAAAAATCTGATTCTCGTGCTGGCGGCGCTTACGGCAGTGACGATGGCTCTGGCAGAGCTTCCGGTGCTGCTGCCGTGGAGCCTTGACATTGCCTGCGTGGGAACGATTTTTATGCTTGTCGGGAAGCTTCTGGCACAGAGCGGTTTTTATGAGGGAACGCCCAAAATCTGGCGGGTGGTCTGCGTCTTTGTGGCTTATATGCTCATGTCCTATGCAAATCCGGGTATCAATATGTCGGTGCGCGAGTATGGTGTCTATGAGCGATGGAGCGTCCCTGCGTTTATCCTGATCGGAATTTCCGGCTCGATGCTCTGCATCTGGGCGGCGCAGCTTCTTGCGCGCACGCATTTGGGCAGGGCGGTGGAATATATCGGAAAGAATACGATCATTCTGATGGCGTTTCATATTCTTGGACTGGAGATTTTTGAGATGCTTGCCGCAAAAGTGATCGACGTGGCGGCGCTTGGAGGAGTTGCAAAGGCACTCTATGTTATTGTGCGTGTGAGCGCGTCGGTATGCGGCTGTCTGGTCTTTGCCAAAGGCTTGGATTGGATCAAGGGGGCTTTGGCAGGAATGAAAAAGGGGAGGACGTCAAGTGAGGGAAATTAAGATCAAGACACTGACACAGATGCTGACAGAAGCGCCGATGAAGTTGACGAAGCCGGAGCGCTATACACTGATTGCCGCCCTGCTTTCGGGGCTGGCGGCGCATCTGTATCAATACACCAATAAGCTGTACAACTACGATGATCTGTTTACCAATCCGGGCGGCTTTGGGACAGGGGTGGAGTACGGCAGGTGGTTTCTGCAGCTAATGGGCGAGTGGATGAATGAGTTTCTCGGAAATTATTCCATTCCGCTTTTTAACGGCTTGTTCGGGCTTGTTTTGCTGACGGTATGCGCCGTTATGATGACGCGCCTGTTTGACGTGAAGGATTTGACACTTGCGGCGTTTGTCGGCATTTTGTTTGTCACGATTCCGTCTGTGGTCTGCATGAACTTTTTTATGTTTACGCTCGTCTATTATGCGATCGGTATCTTTTTTAGCTTTCTTGCAGGTTATCTGATGGTGCGTTACGGTAAAAATATCCCGCTGCAGATTCTGGCAGTGATTCTGCTTGGATGTGCCGTTGGAACGTATCAGGCATATTTCGTTAATACGCTGTGCATTCTGGTGTTAAGCGTTGTGATGCTGGCTGCATTTTCCGGAACAGAGGTAACGGCGAAGCATATTTTCCTGACCTCGGTCCGCTATGTCGTATCTTTGATTTCCGGTATGTCGTGCTATTTTATCTGCATGAAGCTTTCACTTCTGCATTGGGACGTGGCGCTGGGTGGTTATCAGGGGATTGAGAACATGGGAAAGCTGAATCTGGAGGCGATCCCGCAGATGCTTTATGATTGCTATCACAGCTTTTTCTGGTTTCCGAGAACCGATATTTTCTATGAGAATCCGACTGTGCTTGTGAAAGGTGCAATACTTTTGATGTATCTGGTGTCTGCCGTACTCAGCGTCTATGCGCTCATCCGCCTGCGCAGGCAGACCGGCAAGCTGGTGCTGCTGCTGTTGTCAATGGCGGCGTTTCCGGTGGCAGTCTTTTTCATTTATGTGATGGTGCCGGACGGCTATATTTATCCGCTGATGACGTATTCGGTTGTGTTTATCTATCTGTTTATTCTGGTGCTTTTAGACAAAAGTATGCAGACAGAGGCATCGGGACTGTGGTATCAAAGGCTCACAGGTCAGGTGATGCATTGGGTGGTATCGTTGTCCGCGATTTTGATCGCAGTCATCTATATCTGGAATGCAAACGGAAATTATCTTTCCTTGTGGTATACGCAGCAGCATGACATTGCTTATTTTCAGACGATGCTGACGCAGATACGGAGCGCACAAGGGTATCGGGACGGACTGCCGTTTGCCATTATCGGGAGAAACGCAGAGATCAAGGACAGCGCGCACACGACGGGCAGTCTGATTGGGGCAGAGTTTAACCTGCCGGGAAAATTAGAGTCAAATATCAACGGATATTCCAGATGGCATATTCTGATCCAGTATTTGGGATATAATCCTACCTTTTTGTTTGATGATAAAACAAGTGAGATCGCGAAGTGGGAGGAGGTACAGGCGATGCCCTGCTACCCCGCAGACGGTTCGATACAGATTATCAATGACGTTGTGGTGTTAAAGCTTTCGGATGAGATACAGTAGAGGATTTCCTCTACTGTATTTTTATGACTTAAAAAGCGCTTCGCGCGATGCTATTTCTGGTCCAATGCTGACAGCCTTTCGGAGAAATGATGAAACAGCGGACGTTCAAACAGCACAATGCGCAGTTTATCGAGCAGGAGGCAGACAAGAAATACACCCGCGGTGCACACAAGCGCGTGCAGGATAAGAAGCGGGGAATCCTGATAGCTCTGGCAGTCTAAGAGGTTTTTCCACAAAAACGTGCGCACTGCCGGATTGTCATGCAGCAGATAGACACCCAGCGCTGAGCCTGCCGCCCAGTTGATTGCCGGATGATAGGAAATTTTTAAGTTCTTAAAGCCTAAAAACAGACCGAGTGCGCACAGTACGATCGGAAGCGAGTAGGCGCTTGTAAAATAGCTGGCGTCGTAGCGCGTGATGCCAAAGCGGCTGCCAAGCACATCAAAGAATACGGTGGAGGCTGCGATGACAAGGAAGCTAAAGAGCGCCATGAGAAAATTGGCAGCAGTTTTTTGTGCCAGCGGTCCGTCGTACAGGCGGTAGTAAGCCGCTGTCAGATAAAGCAGCAGAAAGAGCATAATGTTGCTCGTTCCGGCAAGTGTGAGATTCGTCACGGTCGGGATCAATACATACACGGCATATAAAATAACAAGGAGTCTTGCGTGCCCTTTCTGTCCGATCGCATGGATCATCTTGTTGATAAACGGTGACAGCAGATACAGCAATAAATAGGTAGAAATAAACCAGTAGGAATTGGATAATGACGGAAGGAAGGAAAAGACAAGCTCCTTCATGCCCACAAGGTCCGTCGTAAAGAAAAAGACGACGCCAAGTAAAATGGAGTAGAAAAGTACCTCGCACTCCAGCTTGATCAGCTTGGAAAACTTAAATTCAGCGGTCACAAGAAAATAGCCGCTGATCAGAATAAAAATATCTACGCCAACTGCGCCAAGCCGGAAGCTTTCGATAAACAGACGATTGAAGGAAAAGCCCTCCCCCGCAAAGTCAAAGCCGCTGTGACCAACATAGTGGGATAAAATAATGATAAGTACGCTTACGATCCGAAGCAATTCTAAATTCGATTTCCGCACGATAAAATTCTCCTTTGCACTGCGATAAATTGTTGAATGATTTTATTATAATGGATTCGGGAAACTTGTCAATCAAAGAAGCGGTACTTGCTGTGGAATTTGCGATGTGATAAAATGCAAAATGTAAAATTAAGAAAAGTTATTTTTTATAAAGTAAATCATTCGTGCAGGAGGATGAAATGGAAAAAAAAGAACGTGATTCGGGCTTAGAGCTGCTGCGCATTTTAGCGATCGTGCTGATTTTCTGGATGCACGGGGCAAGCAGCTACAGCAATAATAATTTGAGCGCATGGCTGTGCATTGTCATTGAATCGGTGGGAAACATCGGCGTAGCCTTATTTATTTTAATAACGGGATATTTTGGGATTCGTTTCAAGCCAAAGAAGCTTGTGCAACTGGAATTTATGATCCTGTTTTACTGCTGGAGCGGACTTGCCTTACGTTTTGTTTGGGGAGAGGCGCAGCTTTACGGAGGTTCGCAGCTTCTTTCCTACCTGTTTCCGATCATCGGGCGTTTCTCATGGTATTTTACCTGTTATTTTTCGCTGGCGCTGCTCAGTCCGTTTATCAATGAATATGTGGAGAAAGCAGACCAAAAGACATTTCAGCGTCTGCTGCTTACGATGCTTGCTGTATTTTCAGGGATTACAACCTTTTTCTTTTTTGATATTACGCAGGACGGCGGCAAGGGCATTGTGAATATGACGCTTCTTTATCTGATCGGAAGATATATGCGCATGTACAAGGATCAGGCTGCTTACAACCGCACGAAGCTGCTTGGCATCTATACGGCTGTTACGGCTGCCTGCATTGCGCTAAACGGTGCGCTCTATGTGGTGACGGGAACCGTGCAGAACCGTTTTGCCCGTGACAATACGCTCTTTACGATCACAGAGGCAGTGTGTATCTTTTTGATTTTTAAGGAGATCCATTTTCAGAGTCCGTTTATCAATCGTGTGGCAAGTCACGTTCCGGCGGTGTTTATCATGGAGTGGACGCTGCGCGGCATCATCACAAATTATATGTTTGATTATCTCGCATGGCGGGAGAGCAGCTGGCATGAGCTGATCCTGCTTGGGGTCTCTGTGCTGCTTGTCGTGATGGGAACGTTGATCGACGAGGTGCGCACGCTTTTGTTCGGGCGGCTGGAGGAGCTGGCGGCGCAGAAGCTTTGCGGCATAGGGAGAAAGGCGCTCGCGCTTGGAAAAAGAAGACAGTAGGATTTCATACAAAGGGGAATACAAGGTGAATACGAAAAAACGCTGGATGATGGTTATTTGTGTACAGGCTGTTCTGCTTGCCTTTGGCGTGCTGTGGGCAGTTTGGGCGCAGAGTGATGTGACGGAGGAGACCTTTATAGGAGCATCGGTGCCGGTCTATACGCAGAAGCAGCAAAGTCCCGTGGGGATGGGCTTGGAATTAAAGCGCGGCTCCTATGAGATCACGCTCACCTATCAAACGGAGAACGAGACAGTCTGCCAGCCGTTTATGTACACGGCATATGGGGAGGATTACGGGGATAAGGTACTCCTCCTAAAAGAAGCGCAGCAAAAGACATTTGAGCTGATGCTTTATCGTGATGTGAGAGATTTTTATCTGCTGTCGGGCGATATGTCTCTGCAGGCAGAGCAGATGACGATCCGCCGGACGGCGCAGTGGCACTGGATGATCTGCGCACTCCTTGTAATTAGTATGCTTCTGGTGGATGCATATCTTTGGCAGAGGCAGAAAAAGTGGTGGGAGAATTTGCCTAAGGAGCGGCGCAGCAGTATTGTGGCGGTAGTTTCGATCGGAGTTTTGGCGTCCCTGCCGCTCTTTACAAACTACCTTTTAAACGGTGCAGATTTAAGCTTTCATCTGATGCGGATCGAGGGGCTTGCAGAGGGGCTGCGGCAGGGAAACTTTCCCGTAAAGATGCAGCCGCTGTGGGTCAACGACCACGGTTATCCGGTGTCTGTGATGTACGGGGATGCGCTTTTGTATGTGCCGGCGCTTTTGACCCTGTGCGGATTTACGGTGCAGACGGCATATAAGGTCTATTTGTTTGGAATGAACCTTTTGACGGCTGCTGTCTCTTATCATTGCGGAAAAACAATCAGCAAGAGCACAAATATCGGAATCATTGCAAGCGTATTGTATACGCTTTCCGGTTACCGGCTGACGAATGCCGTTTATCGGGCGGCATTGGGGGAGGTTACGGCAATGGCGTTTTTGCCGCTCGTGTTTTTGGGACTGTGGCAGATATTCAGTTATGAGGAAGGGGAGGATAAAAGTCGGCTAAGACGAGGCGCAGGGCTTTTGATCCTTGGATATACAGGAATTTTGCAGTCGCATCTGCTAAGCTTTGAGATGGCGATTTTGTTTTCAGTGATTTTTTGTCTCATGCAGGGAAGACGGTTTGTCAAAAGATGTATGCTTTTGGTAAAGACCGGGCTTGTGACGATCGGCGTCAACCTGTTTTACCTTGTACCGTTTCTTGATTATATGCTGACGCAGGATATGCATGTATTTTATGCGAGAAACATCCGAATGCAGGACACGGGATTGTTTCTTCCGCAGCTGATGCAGATGTTCACCTATGGGGCAAGAGGCGTCAACAACGGGATCATGGCGCCTGTTTCCTATGGGATCAGCGATGAGCTTGTGATCGGGATTGGATTTCCCGTCATGGCAGTCATCTTTTTGTATCTGTGGGAGCGGCTGGTCCATAAGAAGCGGCTGCTTGAGATAAACGGCGCGGGAGAGGCTTTTTTCACAACAAGGCTGTTCCTGCTTGTGCTGCTTAGCCTTTGGATGAGCACCTATTTCTTTCCGTGGAATATACCGGAGCGGATCCCGCAGCTTGCAACGATACTTGCACCGTATCAGTTTCCGGTGCGCTTTACGGCAATGGCGCTTGTTTTTGCCGTGCTCCTGGGGGCGTATGCTTTAAAAAATCTAAGGCTTCTGTGTGACGGGATAACGGCAAAGCTTGTGTTTGCGGGCCTTTGTCTGCTTGCGGTCCTTCATTTTTTATTTTACAGCGGAATGCTCCTTGCGCTTCAGGAGCCGATCAAGGTGACTGGTGCGGGCGGTCTTGATACGAGGAATGCAGTCATCACCGGAGAATATCTGCTTGAAAATACCTATGCAGGTTCTGTCAATGACGTGCGCCCGAAGGCAGATGAGGGAATTGTTATCAATGATTACAAGAAGGAAAAGGGCGTTATCACGCTTTCGGTGGAAAATACCGGAGGAAACGAAGGTCATGTCAGCGTGCCGTTTTTTGCCTACAAGGGCTATCAGGCGAAGGATCACGCAAGCGGCACACAGCTTCCGATCGACTGTGATTATCAGAATATCATGATGCTAAGGATTCCCGCAGATTACCAGGGAGAGATTACGGTTGCATTTTCCGAGCCGCTGTACTGGCGCATGGCGGAGGCTGTCTCACTGATCGTTTTGGGTGGGATCGTATTTTTTCAATATGCAAAAAAGAAACCGATAAGGATGAAAATACGATGAAAAAAATAAGAAAAAAATCAATGCTGCTGACAGCGGCAAACGTAATCTTTTTTCTGCTGATGGGGCTTTTCTGGTATTCGAGTGATCAGATAAAAACGGATCGGCTGGAGATCCGTGTAAATTACGGAGAGGATCATGCGAATGCAGAGGGAGGAACCTCCCAGTTATTCTATGCAAAAAGCGGGGAGGCGTTTTCGGAGGAGCAATCGCTTCTATGCAATATCAACGAGGGCGGGATGTATGTGCAGTTTGCGCTCCCCAAGCTTGATCTGGAACATACGGATTTTCGGTTAGACCCCTTTATGAACGAGGATGATTTCTCGATTCGTTCGTTTGAGGTACTCTATAGGGAGAGACTGCTTCTCACTCTGCCCGAGGGGGAGTTTGTCAAATATATAAAAAGCACGGAAAATTGTGAATTTTCGGCGACGGAGGACGGCGGCTTTTTTGAGGCAGACAACGGGGATGCACGCTTATATCTGGATGCGGAATTGAATCAAAGGATTTTGCAGGAATACAAAGAGAGCATCGCACCGAAAAAGCAGAAGCTGATAGTGTGGGCTGTTATCCTGTTTTTGTGGCTGGAGGGCGGCATGCTTCTCTTTTTCAGGCATAGAGAGCATGCGCCTGCTGCAATGACGAAGTGGCATTTGTTTGCGGTTGTCGTTGCAGATATTCTTCTGATATTAGGCGCCGGAATCGTTTATGGCGCAGAATATCTGATGAGCCATTTTGGAAATGTCAGCATCGAGGAGCTTTTGTTTCAGGCAAGAATGCCATTGGAGGGTGCGAATGTATCGTCATTTCAGGAATTATTTTATGAGCTTGGAGCGCTGGCGCTCATCATTACATGCGCAGTGGCAGGAATTGATATGCTGGCGCGCCGTATGGGACAGAAAAGCTGGTGCGCGGGGTGGATGGCGTCTCTGGGACTTGCGGCGGGTATCTATGGAATCGTGATTGCCGGAGCGCATTTTGATTTTGTATCCTATTGGAAGTTTACGCATGAGAAAACAACTCTCTATGAAGAAAATTATGTGGACGCCAGAGACGTGGCAATCAAATTTCCGGAGAAAAAACGAAATTTGATTTACATTTATCTGGAATCCATGGAAATGACTTATGCGTCGAAAGACGTCGGCGGAGCGATGGATGAGAATTATATACCGGAGCTGACTGCGCTGGCAATGGAGAATATTGATTTTTCCGCAGAGGGCTGTTTAAACGGAGCGCACTCCTTAAGCGGAACGACTTTTACAACGGCGGAGATCGTGGCAGATACATCAGGAACGCCGATCAATACCTCTCTAATGTCGAATGAGACCGTGAACGCCTGGAGCTACGGAGAAAAAAGTATTTTGCCGGGCGTATGGACGCTGGGAGATGTATTGCACGAGGAAGGCTACCGCCAAATGTTTTTGATCGGCTCAAACGGAGTGTTCGGAGGGAGAAGTCCCTATATGAAAGCGCATGGAGATTATGAGATCAAGGATTATAATTCTGCGCTTGCGGAGGGAAGAATCCCCGAAGACTATTATGTATGGTGGGGCTATGAGGATGAAAAGCTGATCGCCTATGCAAAAGAGGAGCTACAAAAGCTTGCGGAGGGAAACGAGCCGTTTAATTTTACAATGCTGACAGCAGACACACATTTTACAGACGGCTATTTGTGTCCACAGTGCGGGGATGCGTACAGCGAGCAGTACAGCAATGTTATCGCCTGCTCAAGTAAGATGATCGCGGAGTTGATTTCGTGGATTTTGGAACAGGATTTTTATGAAAATACGACGATTGTGATCGCCGGGGATCATCCGACGATGGATTCGGGCTACATAGAACGCCGGAATGCGCAGAATTATGACAGGAGAGTTTATGTCACGATCATAAACGCTGCAGACGGATGCAAAGAAAAGGAGCGGGAAAGAGGCTATTCGACCTTTGACCTTTATCCGACGACGCTTGCGGCGCTTGGTGCGCAAATCGAGGGGGATCAGCTGGGACTTGGAGTGAACCTGTTTTCTGAGAAAGAAACCTTATATGAGAAATACGGAAAAGAATATCTGGACGGCGAGCTGCTGAAATCGTCCCAATATTATGAGAAGCATTTCATGAGAGAGTAAGCAGCTTACCACCGCTTCCGGTATTCGGAAGCGGTGCAGCCCTCCATTTTTTTGAAAACCTTATTAAAATAGCTGGCGTCATCAATGCCGCAGAGCCTTGCGATCTCCTCAATGGAGGAATTACTGTAGCGCAGAAGCTCCTTGGCGTTGGTGATTTTTTTTGTCAGAAGATACTGTATGATCGTTGTACCGTATTCCCTTTTAAATTCGCGGGAAAGATAGTACTTACTGATAAAAAACTGCTCTGCAAGCAGGTCGAGCGAGATGCTTTCCGTATAATGCTCATCCAGATAGTGCAGAATATTTTCAAGCTTGCCGCTTAGCGCAGAGTCCGCCGCACTGTTCCCGTCTGTCTCGGTACAGATGATCGTCAGGATATTGACGATCTGCTGCGCAGTGCGCAGGTCGGTATCGTCCGCAGGCGTTTCGTGAAAACGGATAATTGCCTGAATGGCGGCGGTGAGCTCGGCAAAATGTCCCGTGTGAAAATGCCATGTCTTCTGCTCCCGAAAGCAGGTATAGTAGGCGTCTGCCTGCGGGCCATAGAAATGAAGCCACATCAGCTCCCACGGATCGTTTTCACTGCTGATATGTGTATATTCCTCCTTGCAGTCAAGGAAAAAGCAGTCACCCGGCTGCGCGGGAACGGTCAACAGCGTTTTTGTTTTGTCACGATAGGAAACCTTGCCGCTTCCGGAGAGAACGATCAGGAACAGATAAGACCTTAGACCGCTGCGTCGGCTCAAATGGGGCTTTAAGCTTTTGAGGTATCCTGCTTCCTGGATATAGAAGAAGTTGGTCCTTGTAAACGGGGCGGGCGTGTTGATGACACGACGGGTATTGGTCACCTCCGAGGTCTTATATTTTTCAAAAAAAGAATCGCGCATAGCGGTGCTCCTTTGCAAAAGAAAATGAAAAACCGGCATGGCGCGCCGGAAGTCCTTATGATCATAATAGCAATATAATACTATTTTTGGGCAATATAATCAATTATCAAATCAAAAAATTTAGACTATACTAGACAGCGGCTTAAGAAAAAGAAATTGGCAAAATAATTATAGAAATAAAAGGAGAATCAAGATGAGTAAAGCAGCGTTGATCACAGGCGTAACCGGACAGGATGGAAGCTATCTGGCAGAGCTATTATTGGAGAAAGGGTATGAGGTACATGGAATGGTACGCCGTTCCTCAACTGAGAAAAGAGAGCGTATTGATCATTTGAATGGCAATCCGCATTTCCATATTCATTACGGCGATCTGGCGGATTCCTTAAGTCTTGTAAAGATCATCGGCTCCGTAAAGCCGGATGAGATCTACAATCTTGCGGCGCAGTCCCATGTAGGCGTAAGCTTTGACGTGCCGGAGTATACGGCGGACGTGGTGGCGACCGGTGTGCTCCGCGTGCTTGAGGCAGTGCGCGTATGCGGCCTGGAGGCGACCTGCCGCATCTATCAGGCGTCTACCTCCGAGCTATACGGCAAGGTAGAAGAAGTTCCGCAGCGTGAGACAACCCCGTTTCACCCGTACAGTCCGTACGCAGTGGCAAAGCAGTACGGCTTTTGGATCGTGAAGGAGTACCGCGAGGCTTACAATATGTTCTGCTGCTCCGGTATCTTATTTAACCATGAGTCTGAGCGCCGCGGAGAGACGTTTGTGACGCGCAAGATCTCCCTTGCAGCGGCAAGGATCGCACAGGGCAAGCAGGACACGCTGTATCTTGGAAATTTATCCTCCCTGCGTGACTGGGGCTATGCCAAGGATTATGTGGAGTGTATGTGGCTGATTTTACAGAATGACAAGCCGGAGGACTTTGTGATCGCGACCGGTGAGCAGCATTCGGTGCGTGAGTTCTGCGAATATGCATTCCGTGAGGCAGGCATTGAGCTGGAATTTCAGGGTGAAGGCATGGATGAGGTCGGCATCGATAAGGCGACAGGCAAGGTCGTGATCCGGGTGGCGGAGGAATTTTATCGTCCGACCGACGTGGTGAACCTCTGGGGAGACCCGACGAAGGCAAAAACAGAGCTTGGCTGGAATCCGACAAAGACGACCTTTGAGGAATTAGTAAAAATCATGGTAAAGCATGACATGGAGCTGGTTGCAAAGGAAGCGTAGAGAGCAGACAAAACAGAAGGAGCGATAACATGGAAAAGGACGCAAAGATTTATGTGGCGGGACATCGGGGCATGGTCGGTTCTGCGATCATCCGCCGGCTGGAGAAGGAGGGCTACTCCAATATTATTACAAGAACGCATAAGGAGTTAAACCTCTGCCGCCAGAATGAGGTCGAGGAGTTTTTTGCAAAGGAAAAGCCGGAATATGTCTTTTTGGCGGCGGCGAAGGTCGGCGGGATCATGGCAAACAGCGAGGCTCTGGCTGATTTTATGTATGAAAATATGATGCTTGAGATGAATGTCATCCATGAGGCTTGGAAGAATGGCTGTAAGAAGCTGCTGTTTCTTGGGTCCTCCTGCATCTACCCGCGCATGGCGCCGCAGCCGATGCCGGAGAGCTGCCTTTTGACGAGCGAGCTGGAAAAGACAAACGAGGCGTATGCGCTCGCAAAGATCAGCGGCTTAAAATACTGTGAGTACTTAAACAAGCAGTACGGAACAGATTACATTTCCGTGATGCCGACAAATCTTTATGGACCAAATGATAATTATCACCCGGAGCACAGCCATGTGCTTCCGGCGCTTATCCGCCGTTTTCATGAGGCGAAGGAGGCAGGACTTAAGGAAGTGACATGCTGGGGAACGGGTACGCCGCTGCGGGAATTTCTGTATGTGGACGACCTTGCAGACGCATGTGTGTATCTGATGAACCACTACAGCGGGGATGAGACGGTCAACCTCGGCACAGGCAAAGAATTAACGATCAAAGAGCTGACCGAGATCGTGGCAAGGGTGATCGGCTATGAGGGCGAGATTCAGTGGGATCCGAGCAAGCCGGACGGCACGCCCAGAAAGCTCTTGGATGTGAGCAAGCTTGAGAGCCTCGGCTGGAAATATAAGACAGAGCTTGAGGACGGAATCCGCCTTGCCTATGAGGATTTTTTAAATAACCCGATGCGTGCGGAGCGCTAAAGATAAGGAGGAGAGCCATGTATATTGTGTTACTGTCGGGAGGTTCGGGGAAGCGTCTTTGGCCGCTCTCCAACGACCTTTGTTCCAAGCAGTATATCAAATTAATGAATCACGATAACGCGGAGGAGACAGCGCAGGAGGGGAATGCAAAGTGCTCTATGCTGCAGAGAGTGTTCGGGCAGCTGAAAAATGCCGGGCTTGCGGAAAATACGATCGTCTGTGCGAGCGATGCGCAGGTCGAGATCATTGAGAGCCAGCTTGCGAGCGCTGTGGAGGTCGCGGTAGAGCCGATGCGCCGCGATACGTTTCCGGCGGTGATGCTTTCCTGTGCTTACCTGCTGTCTAAAAAGGGGGCAAAGCCTGACGATGTGGTGGCATTTCTTCCGGTAGACCCGTACACGACAGGTACGTTTTTTTCCTGCATCAAGCAGCTGGGAGAGCAGATCGCAAGGACAGAGCAGACGATCGGACTGCTCGGCGGCGTGCCGACCTACCCGTCCACGAAATATGGCTACATCGTGCCAAAGAAGGGCGAGGGTACGTTTTTGGAAGTAGAAGGATTCCGCGAGAAACCCGACGAGGAGACGGCGGCAGAGCTTGTAGAGAGTGGCGCGCTCTGGAATTGCGGCGTGTTCTGCTTTACGCTCTCAATGGCGCAGCAGTGGGTGGAGAAATACGGTGTCTGCATGGATTATGACAGTCTGGCGGCAGATTATGAGAAGCTTCCGAAGAAAAGCTTTGACTATGAGGTGTTGGAGCACTGGAACCGCATCGGGGCAATGAAGTACAGCGATATGTGGAAGGACCTCGGTACCTGGAACACGCTCACGGAGGAGATGAAGGAAAACAGCATCGGCGATGTGACATGGGACGATACCTGTGAAAACAGCCACGCGATCAATGTGCTTGGGATCCCGCTTGTCGTGATGGGGGCAAAGAACATGGTCATTGCAGCATCGCATGATGGAATCCTTGTGGCGGATAAGCATCAGAGCTCTTATATCAAGGATTGCCTGACCCGGCTTGAGGATACTTCTAAATATGAGGAGCGCCGCTGGGGCACGGTCAAAACGATCGACCGTGAGGAGGATGACGGCAGCAGGAGTGTGACAAAGCGCGTCAAGGTGCTTGCCGGAAAGACGATGCCAAGACACAAGCACTGCAGGCATACGGAGACGATCACCGTGCTTTCCGGCATGGGAAAGCTGCTGCTGGAAGCTGCAGAGATTGACCTTATGGCAGGCGTGACAGTCAGCATCGCGGCAGGAAAGGAGCACAGCATCCGTGCGGTCGGCTCTGATCTGAAATGTATCGAGGTCAGTCTTGGAGACACGAGCAATGATGAAATTGTGGTTGAGGAAAGAACTGTAGAGTGAAACAATCACCTATAGACAGAAAATCGCAGAAGAAATACAAAAGAGAAAAGAAAAATCACAGAAAAGATAGCTTTCTGAAAAAAAATAGGTTATAATGGTTCGTGATTTTTTGTTGCCAAAACAAATAAGAAGTGATATACTAATACGGACGTAGTTGCACTGCGGGCGTAGGAAGGAGAATGATTTTATGGATATCAATGATATTTCTACATGCGAGAAATTTGTCATGAAAGTCATCTGGGATTCTACGGAGGATTTAGCGTTACAGGATATTATGGGAAAGGTCAATGAGGAGAATGAGAAATCATGGAAGCCTCAGACTGTTTCTACGTTTCTTTCCCGATTGGTGAAAAAAGGCTTTTTAAGTATGTACCGGAAGGGCAGATATTGCTACTATAAGCCGCTTGTTAGTAAGAGAGAGTTTTGGAAGGCAACTGTCAACGAGGATGTGCGTATGTTCAGCAACGGAGATGCGGAGGATTTTGTATGCTGCCTCTGCGATGAGATGCTCTCGAAGGAGGACATCACAAAGCTGAAGAAGAAGCTTGATGAACTTAGTTAGTCAGATTGTCTATGCCATCCTTACGATGGTGGCAACGGGGAGTCTTGCATTTGCTGTGTGGCAGTGGAGCTGCCATTTTTCTATAAGGAGTCATCCGAGGCTGCCATATCTGCTGCTTCGCATTACTTGTCTGTTGTATTTGTTACCGATTGCTTATATTTGTATGCAGATTGGGCTGCGAGGCGGATATGTGCGAATTGCAGGAGTATGGCAGATGAAGTTTGCTTTGACGGGCGCAATGCGCGGGCTTGCTGTTGTCGTGGTAGTTGGATGGCTTTTGCTGACGGGCAGACAAATCTATGTCTGCCTTTTTTCTTATCATAAGAGGAGAAAGCGGAAGCATATTCTGATTCCAGAGGAGGATGAACGGGTACTCACAGAGCTTGCCCGTATCAAAACGAAGCTTGGACTGCGCAGAACGGTTGATGTATACCGCAGCGGCAGTGTCTTTTCACCAAGAACCTACGGCGTATTTCATTGTGTGATCGTTCTTCCGGAGCGCACCTATAGCAAAGAACAGCTGATCGCCATTTTTCATCATGAGCTGATGCATTGTAAAAGCTTTGATGTATTTTATAAGCTGGCTATGGAAGGCGTTGCGATGGTTGGTCATATCGGTCCGCTGAAGCGCTTGATACAAGCGGAGCTCAACGAGTGGAGCGAGTATAATTGTGATTTAAGAGCTATGGAAGCGATGCGTGATGAGATCGGTGCAATGCGGTACTTTGAGATGATTTTAAACACACTGTCAGATGAGACAGAAGAAGGGGAGGAGGAAATTCATTTTTCGGGATTGAGTGAACAGCGGTTGCGTTTGGAGAGGAGAATGGATTATATGAAAAAATATGGAGATATGAAACAAAAGCTGAACGGAGCGGCGATCGCCCTTGCAGCAGTCTTTGTACTGACAAATGTAACGACCGTTTACGCCGCCGGCAGTCAGGCGGCGAAGGTGCACGATGTGCTGTATCGCATGATGGAGCCGAAGGTTGAGGAGAGCAGTGAGGAGATGGATCTGAAAGAGTTCGTTATCCCGGCGGCAGAGGATCATACATATGAGAGGATCGAATATCAGGACACAGTTGAGGAAACGATAGAAGATCGTATGAGTGAAAACGAACTTGTTTCTTTTAACTGGACTGTTGCTCCAGGGACGCGCACAGCATCCAAGACCTTTTATGTAAAGAAAGGGCAGAATATTAGTATGGCAGTAATAGCAAGTCCTGCGAGCACAACTTACTGGATTGGTATTATGGACCCGAAGAATTCCGTGCGCTATGTGGAGGGAGCAGGAAATCTTTCGCATTCCTTTGCAGTTGAAGATTCCGGCTTTTACCGCGTTTTTGTGCAGAACCTTGGGACCTCTGACATCACCGCAGGTGGAAACTATATGTATTATACCCCGTAAGACGGATCAAACATCCGCAGGAACAAAAGCATACAAAAGAGAGAGCAGCGTGACCGTTTATTTTGCGAAATAATCCCGTCAGGCTCCCAGATCATTTTAAGGTAATAGTATTAGGGGCGGTGCGAAAATCAAGCACCGTCTTCTTTTTTGCTTCCAGCGCGTCCTTGAGACTGCTTGCCGGGAAATCGGGATTTTCGGTAATTTCCTCCGGTGCGTCAAAAAGAAAGACGGAGGCGCCTGTTTTTTCATAAAAGGCTTCGGAAAATGACCAGTTTCCGTGATGACCGACCTGTACATAGTCGCAGGAAATCGCATCGCCGTACTCTGTCAGAAGAAATTCATCCATATCATACTTGATGTCCGAGCAAAAGAGCATGCTGCTGTTGGCGCTGCTGACCTTAAGCAGCAGAGAGGCGTTGTTCTGATAGTCCTTCTCCTCCCCGACATGGGCGATCGACGCATCGTCATAGGCATTATAGACCGAGAAGGTAAGACCGCAGATGTCAAGTACATCGCCGCGCCTTAGGTGTGTGACGTTTGGCGCGTCCTTTGTGAGCGCATAATAATTTTCAAGCACTGTAATATCATCGTATGGCTCTCCGGCAGCCATAATAAAGTCATAGTCAAAGCCATTGTCATAGATCTGTTTCACGACAATATCACCCGGATCTGCCATGATCTCATTAAATGCGCCTGCATGATCCTTATGCGGGTGGGAGATGATCCATGCGTCCACGGTATTGCCGTGCTCGGCGATGATGGCACGCAGGGCGTCTGCATTTTCTGCCCAGCCTCCGTCAATAATGATGAGTGAATCCTCATTGCTGATCGTATAGCAGGTTGCCTGTACGCCGGTGGCATCAGGGTATTGGGTCACGACATATTCCGTGGCAAGATCCGGTGTATAGCCGGTGGAATCTTTCTTAGGTTTGTGAAAAAGGAGAAAAGCTGCGCTCCCTAAGCAGATCAGGAGGACGGCAAGGGAGCAAAGCAGCAGTTTTTTGCGATGATGTTTCATAGTATAAACTCCGTTTCTTCTATATTATAATATCTTATACCTTATCAAAAAAAAGAAAAAATGTAAACGGAGAAACACAAGACTTGCAACAAATATTAGAAAATGGTACTATAGAAAAACATGGAGGTTTTTGGAAACGTTAAAATCAGGCGCAGGGGAGCGGAGGTAGCATATGAAGATTGCAATAGCAGGTACAGGATATGTAGGATTGTCAAATGCGATTTTGCTTGCACAGCATCATGACGTGTATGCGGTGGATTTGATCGCGGAGAAGGTCGCGCTGATCAATCAGGGAAAGTCGCCGCTTGTGGATCAGGAGATCGAGGAATATCTGGCGCGGGTACCGCTGCGGCTGACGGCGACGACAGACGCGCAGCTTGCATATCGCGATGCGGACTATGTGATCATTTCTACGCCGACCAATTATGATCCGAAGCAGAATTATTTTGATACGTCCTCAGTGGAAACGGTCATCGAACTGGTGCAGAAGATCAATCCGGATGCGGTCATGGTCATTAAGTCCACGATTCCGGTCGGCTACACAGAGACGATCTGCCGCAAATATCAGACGGAGCAGATTCTTTTTTCACCGGAGTTTCTGCGCGAGGGACAGGCGTTAAAGGATAATCTTTATCCTTCCCGTATCATTGTAGGCTCGGTGGCAGGCAATGAAAGGATGCGAAAGGCAGCGGAGACCTTTGCGGGGCTTTTAAAGGAAGGGGCGATCAAGAAGGACGTGCCGGTGCTGTTTACGAATCTGACAGAAGCGGAGGCGGTCAAGCTGTTTGCGAATACCTATCTGGCGCTTCGTGTTTCGTTTTTCAATGAGCTTGATACATTTGCGGAGATGAAGGGACTGGATGCAAAGCAGATCATCGAGGGAATCGGGCTTGATCCCCGGATCGGAATGCATTATAATAACCCCTCCTTCGGCTATGGCGGCTATTGTCTGCCGAAGGACACGAAGCAGCTTCTGGCTAATTATAACGATGTTCCAAATAATATTATGGGAGCGATCGTGGAAGCGAACGCGACGAGAAAGGATTTTGTTGCAGAGCAGATATTGGAACGGACGAGCGGAACGGTCGGCGTCTATCGGCTCGCAATGAAAACAAATTCTGATAATTACAGGCAAAGCTCGATACTTGGCGTGATGGAGCGCATTCGGGCGAAGGGTGTAGAGATTATTATTTTTGATCCGAGCCTGAAGGAAGATACATTTGACGGTATGACGGTGGTGCACGCATTTGACGAGTTCTGCAAGAGAAGCGATGTGATCGTTGCAAATCGGATGGATGAACAGTTAAAGGCGGTAAAAGAAAAGGTCTATACGCGGGATATTTATTTCAGGGATTAACGCCTGCCGCCGGGAAAGGATGAGAGAATGGATAAACATAAATTCTTTGTGGAGAAGCTTCGGTTTCACTTAAAAGAGAAGGATACGCTTGTGTTTGTCGGATGGTTTTTTGACGGAAGTACAAAGGATCATTCTCTCGAGGCGTATATGGACGGCGAGAAGCTTCCGATGGAGCTGCGGATCAATCGGGGAGCGGAGGTGCGGCAGAAATACATCCGCAGCATCAATGAGATTGAGGAGGAAGTGGTCGGTATCGTCACGCTTCCGGCTGACTGGAGAGAGCGGGGGACTTTTCGTCTCCGTGCCTTTTACCGGGAGCAGGAGACGAAAGGATACCGTATCAGGCGTGCCGGGCTTTTGCGTCTGGAGCAGGAGATCAGCTACTATGTCGAGAGCTGCAGACGCAGCGGAGATCGTGTGACCGTATCCGGCTGGTGCATGGCGGACGGGGAGGTAAAGCTTGACGTTTTAAACGTGGCAAGGCAGCCGATTTCCGAGAAGGTGGAGCATTATTGCCGGAGGGATCTGTTTTCCGTATTTCCCGAGTATGACGGAGAGGGGAAGCCAGGATTTTCGATTTCCGCGAAGGTGGGAGAGCGGGAAATGGGCCCGTTTTTTCTTGAGATGCGCAATGCGAGCCGGATGTCTAGGACAAGGCTGTACAAGTGGGAGAATGGAACACGCGGTCAATATCTGCTTGAAAAGGCGGGGGACGCTGCGCGCTATTTCAGGCGAAATGGATTGTCTGCGACGGTCTATAAAGTGCAGAGTAAGCTTTTGAAGAAAGAGGCAAACACCTACGAGAACTGGCGGAAGAAGTATGCCGTCACACCGGAGGAGCTTGCGGCGCAGCGGGAACAGAGGTTTTCAGGAGAGGTGTGCTTTTCGATCATAGTGCCTCTTTATCAGACCGTTCCTGCGTATCTGCGGGAGATGATCGAGTCGGTCCTCTCTCAGACGTACGGAAATTGGCAGCTTTGTCTGGCAGACGGCAGTCCGCACACGATTGGGCAGGGCGAGGCAGGAGAAAAGGAGTCACCTCGCACGGCTCTGACCGGAATTTTGGAGGAATATGCAGACAGGGATTCCAGGATCTGTTTTGTGACAATGCAGGAGAATAAGGGGATTTCCGGCAATACAAATGCTGCGCTTGCACTTGCACATGGCGATTATCTGGTGCTTGTGGATCATGACGATCTTGTTGCTCCGAATGCGCTCTATGAATTTGCGGCGGCGATTGCGCAGAACGGAGACATTGATATGCTTTACTCCGATGAAGATAAGGTTGATATGGAGGGAAAACGCTATTTTGAACCACATTTCAAGCCGGACTTCAATCCGGACCTTTTGCGGAGTATGAATTATATCTGCCATTTGCTTGCGGTGCGTACAGATGTTGCGGCGCGGGCGGGCGGTTTTCGCAGTGAGTTTGACGGAGCGCAGGATTATGATTTTATTCTGCGATGCAGTGAATGTGCGGCGCAGATTTATCATGTGCCTAAAATCTTGTATCACTGGCGCTGTCACATGGAATCGACGGCGGCAAATCCCGAGAGCAAGCGCTATGCGTTTGAGGCGGGGCGTCGCGCGATAGAAGCGCACTATGAGCGGCTTTCGCTTCCGGCGCGGGTGGAGGATACGGAGGTTTACGGCAGATACCGCACGCGCTATACATGGGAGGAGCAGCCGCTGGTGTCCGTCATTATTCCGAATAAGGATCATGTGGACGATTTAAGTAAGTGTATTGCTTCGATCCAGGAGAAGTCGGATTACCGGAATTTTGAGCTTGTGATCGTAGAGAATAACAGTACAGATGAGGAGACTTTTTCCTATTACCAGACGTTGGAACGTGAGTATGAGAATATCAGGGTCGTGTATTATGAGGGAGGCTTTAATTACGCAAGGATCAATAATTTTGGTGTGAAGGAAGCGGCAGGGGAATATCTGCTGTTGCTGAATAATGATACGGAGATGATCGGCGGGGAAGTGATCGGGGAGCTGCTTGGCTACTGTATGCGTGAGGATGTGGGCGCTGTCGGCGCAAAGCTTCTGTATGGGGACGATACCATCCAGCACGCCGGCGTCGTGTTGGGCTTTGGCGGAACGGCGGGACATGCCTTTATCGGCAAGCATCGGTATGACGCCGGTTATTTCGGAAGGATTTTGTGCGCGCAGGATTACAGTGCAGTCACAGCTGCCTGCATGATGGTAAAGAGATCTGCTTTTGATGCAGTAGGCGGACTTTCAGAAGAACTGGCAGTTGCATTTAATGATATTGATTTCTGCATGAAACTGAGACAGGCAGGATATCTGATCGTGTA
>URJS01000013.1 GCA_900548205.1 uncultured Roseburia sp.
GCCCTGTATGCAAAAATCTCATCCTTTATGCATTGTGTTTCCGAGACTACTCTTTTTTATCGCACACCGACTGCCGCATCCGCCGCCGGTACGTCCTGCGGTGACATCTCATCCTGCGGTGACAAAACGTCCTCGGGCGGCAGCACATTCTGCACCAAACAGGTCTGGTAATACAGCCCTCTTTTTGCCAGAAGCTCCTCGTGCGTGCCGCGCTCTGCAATCTTTCCGTCCTCCAGATAAAGGATCTCATCCGCATGGCGCACCGCCGAGATACGGTGTCCGATAATGATCTTTGTCGTATTTGCAAGCCCGTTTAACATTTTCTGAATCTCATGCTCCGTCTCCATATCGAGCGCGGAGGTGGAATCGTCCAGCACCAGGATCGGGCTGTGCTTTGCCAGCGCCCGCGCGATGCTGATGCGCTGCTTTTGTCCACCGGAAAGCCCTACGCCGCGCTCGCCGATGACCGTCTCATACTGCTGCTCCATCTTCTCGATAAAGCCGCGCGCCCGCGCGTCCTCGGCGGCAGCGCGCACCTCCTCCATCGGCAGGCTCGCGCGCTGTCCCATCTTGATATTTTCTTCAATCGTGTCCGAAAAAAGAAAGACGTCCTGAAGCACCACCGCAATATTTCTGCGAAGCTGTCTTACGGAGAGTCTGCGCACATCCACGCCGTCCACCAAGACCGCCCCGTCCGTCACGTCGTAGAAACGCTGCAGCAGGTTGATGATCGACGATTTTCCCGCGCCGGTCGCCCCCATAATGCCGAGTGTTTTTCCTGCGGAAACACAAAAGCTGACGTCCTTTAGGATTTCCTTCTCCCCTATGGAAAAAGAGACATGATCAAAGCGGATGTCGCCATTGATCTTTTCCGGCTTCTTTGGAGCTTCCCCGTCCAAGATCTCCGGCTTCTCCTCATAAATTTTCCGTATCTTCTTATAGGAAGCTGCAGCGGAAGACACATCGTTCGTCAGCCAGCCCATCATTTCCATCGGCCAGGTACAGTTTCTGCTGTACTCCACAAACGCAACGAGCGCGCCGAGTGTCATTTCCCCGTTCATCACAAAAAGTCCGCCCAGGATCGCCATGCCGACCGGTAGCACCTTGCCCACAAACTGAAACAGCGGATAGTAGCGGACGAGCACCTTTGACTGCCGGATGTTCAGCTCGTAGTAACGGCTGTTGTGCGATAAAAACTTGGAAATCTCATGCTTTTCTCTGGCAAATGCCTTGACTGTCCGCACGCCTGCCAGATTCTCCTCCGCCACCGTGGTCAACACCGCATTTTCCTCGCTGATCTCCTCATAAATCTTATCCAACTTCCGCTCCATGACCACCGCCGTCGTCCCGCAGACAAGCATTGTCGCGAGCGGCACGAGTGCCAGCTTCCAATTCAGGGAAAACATACAGTAGAGCACCATGCTCACATGGATCGCCACCTCCACGACAAGCATCCCAACATATCCCATCGCGTTCCAGATCTTGTCAACGTCATCCTTTACACGCGCCATCAGCTCCCCCGTGTTCGTGTTCTGAAAATAATTCATCGACAGCGTCTGTATGTGGTCGAACAGATCCTTGCGGAGCTGCGCGCCGATTTTTGACGACAGCAGGTCGAACAGAAATTCCTTGCAATATCCAAAGATGCAGCGCCCGATACCGCAGATCACGATACCCAGCAAAAGCGGCGTAAGAAGCGAACCGTTCCCGCCAAGGATCACGTCATCCACAATGCTCTCCGTGATTTTCGGGTACAGCATATCAAGCATGATCGCAGCCACCATCGATGCGATGGCGATCAAATACCCGTACCAGTAACGTCCCAAATAAGAATATAACTTTTTCACTCTAAAGCTCCTCCATATCCTATATTTTAACACCCGGATCCTATGTCACAAAAAGAGAGCCCAAACGGACTCTCTTTCTCCCAAAGCAACGGACATCACACCCTGCGCGATGTCTTATGTTCCTATAAAAAGTCCGCGGTATTCCATAGGATCACCGCGGACTGTTATGTACCATAGATATAAAACTATCGTAAATCTGTCTGCCTGCCCGAGGTAATGCTATGCTTCTGATTGCTGTTTGTGGTTGTATCATTCATTCTAAGCGTTGTCATAGTGATTACCTCCTTTTCTTCTTATGTGAAACAGTATACCAATATATTTTTTGAATTGTCAAGGAATTTCTCAAAATTTACCAACATAATATCCGTATGTCTGTAAATAATAGGATTAGGACTTACAGTAATCTTTATTGTACTCCTAAAAACAACAAGACGTGCCAATAGACGCACGAAATCAACAGACAAGTATGGAGGAAAAAACCATGAGTGGAACAAACAATTCCGGTTCTAACACAAACCAGATGGCAGTGCCGCAGGCAAAGGAAGCCATGAACCGCTTTAAGCAGGAAGTTGCAAGCGAGATCGGTGTACCTTTAAAAGAGGGTTACAACGGTGATCTGACTTCTGCACAGGCAGGAAGCATCGGCGGCGAGATGGTCAGAAAGATGATCATGAAGCAGGAGCAGCAGATGTCAGGCAAATAAGAATTTGCCGCAAGTAAAAACGTGCCATGTCAGCAGTTGATCTGCTGCTGTGGCACGTTTTTTATTTCCGACTTGTTTATGTCCGATAGACAAGCCCTTTTCTGACCTCGGCGACAGCATCCTCCCCTTTCAGATACTTCACAATGGCGAGTGCAAACGGAATCGCTGTTCCCATTCCGCGGCTGGTAATGATATTGCCGTCCGTCTTCACCTCATCCTCACCAACAAACGCTCCGGTCAGCTTTTCCTCAAATCCCGGATGACAGACTGCGTGTCTGCTCTCTAAGATCCCGGCAGCCCCAAGTACTGTTGGCGCCGCGCAGATCGCACACACCAGCTTGCCCGCAGCGGCAAATTCCCGAATGACGTTATTTACCGTCTCATCTGCACCGAGATTCAGCGTTCCCGGCATACCGCCCGGCAGCACGATGCCGTCCAGTTCCTCATAATTGACCTCGGACGCCAGTGCGTCCGCCATAAATGTGATGTCATGCGCTCCCTTCACCTCACGCGTTCCCGTAATGGAGATCATCACGATCTCCAGCTTCGCGCGGCGCGCCACGTCCACAATGGTCAGCCCCTCGATCTCCTCACATCCGTCTGCCATAAAAATTCCGATTTTGCTCATGGTTACCTCCAAATCTTTTCCTGCTTCATTGTTACTTTTTATCACGCATATATCCGCAGCTATCGTCAGCCAAAACCATACCTTCTCCACGCATCTGTTGCTGGATGTTTAAGACTTCCTTTTGCGTGCAGCCAGTGTACAGCATGATTTTTTCCAAAGGCTCCTTCTCCGCCAGCATACGTCTGACAAAATTTAAAGTAGCCTGCTCAAGTCCCCGTTCCAGCCCCTGTTCCAGCCCCTGCTCAAGCCCTATTTTAGTAGCATGGTCAATAATGCGGTCTGTTTCGAGTTCTAAAACTTTTCCGCCCATAATATCACCGATCCTTTCCTTCAACTGTTCTGCCGGTTGCAGTATATAATCAGAAATCCGCTTGATCAGCTCCACCAATCTTGTATACAGATCAGCTTCTTCGTCTCCGGGGAGATTCTCCTTCAGCTGCTTTCGGATCGTCTCAAACTCAAGAAGCATCTGCGCAAGCAGCGCCGGATCGCTTTCTATCCTGTTTAACGATTTCTCATAGCGCATAATATAAAAAGGAAGAAAGAACAGCAGCTTCTTTTGAAAAATATCATTCCTTGTGTATTCCTGCACCTTTACGGTTGGTACCTGATAGATAAAAGCAGTTTTGTCCGGAAGCTTCACTTTTACCTTCAGCTGCTCTGGCGTGTGCGTGTTGTGCCGAAGATAAACAACACAGGAATGCGGGAAATTCATTTCATACATGTCCCCGTTTTTCGACGCTTCCTCCAATGCAATCGAAAAATCATATTCGATCATCCGGATGCTCATACTGCTGTCTGCAGTGCTTTGGCATTCAAAATGATAGATCTTATCACTGATGCGGAAATAAGAGTCCGTAGTAATTCCACTGGAGGGAAGATGATGCTCATTGCGGTACTGCACGATTTCCTCATCTTTTGCATAGGAGGTATGGAATACCTCGTTGATCACCGGAATGATAAGTACCGGCATTTTTTCCAGCATCGTTCGGAACACATCATCAAAAATCGTATTGTCTGCCATTAAGATGCCCCTTTCTTTTCTTCATTATAGCAAAGGTTTGGATAAATGTGAATCTGGATTTTGACAGTTACATAGATACAAAAAATTTTCATAGAAAGAATCCCAATGGGAAATGGCATTCCTCCCATTGTCTTTCCAAGTCCAAAATGCTACAATGAGAGCATTCCGCATAGCTACGGAAAGTCCTTATTGTCATTGAGGATATGAACGATCGTCCCGCAGATTGCAGGGCTGATATTTTTCAAAAAGAAAGGCGGTCACAGATGGAGATCGAACGCAAATACCTGATCCGGGAGCTGCCGGAGCGCTTAGAGCAGTACCCCTGCCGTAAGATTGAACAGGGCTACCTAAACACAGACCCTGTCGTGCGCATCCGCCGCACCGACGAACAATACACTCTAACCTACAAAGGAAAAGGCTTTATGGTACGCGAGGAATGCAACCTGCCTCTCAACCGGGAAGCTTTTTTACATCTGCGTGAAAAGATTGATGGCATTCTCATAAAAAAGCGCAGGTATCTGATCCCTCTTGGAACATACACAATTGAGCTGGATGTATTTGAGGGCGCGCTTGCTCCCCTGCTGCTCGCCGAGGTGGAATTTGAGACAGAGGATGAGGCAAACGCATTTATTCCCCCGTCATGGTTTGGCGAGGACGTCACATTTTCCTCCGCCTACCACAACAGCACACTAAGCAGGAGGACACCATGAGAAAAGTAATTTTATTTATTGCAATGAGCCTTGACGGCTATATCGCAGACGACGCGGGAGGAGTGGACTGGCTTTCCAAACAGACAGACGACAATCATACCTCTGATCCCTATTCAGAATTTATTGAAAATATCGACACCGTCATCATGGGATTTCGCACCTACCACCAGATCGTAACTGAGCTTTCCCCAAACACATGGGTCTATGGCAATCTCACCAGCTATGTCCTCACGCACCGGACACTGCCTTCCTCCGAAAGCATTATCTTTACAGAAAAAAGCCCCGGCGTCCTGCTCCCCCAGTTAAAAACACAGCCCGGCAAGGACATCTGGATCTGCGGCGGCTCCAAAATCGTGTCGCAGTGTGTCATTGCGGACTGTATTGATGAGTACTATCTTTCAATTATGCCAACGATTCTTGGCTCCGGGATCCCACTCTTTCAAAAAGGGCTGCCGACGCGGCGCTTAAAGCTGCTGGAAACGAAATCCCGAAACGGAATCACGGAAGTCAGATATGCGCGCAGGTAACTCATCCCTGCTTCTGCACAGGAATCCCGCGTCGCTTGGCATATCCCGTGAGGATCATCGTCAGAGCGCCGTCTCCCGTCACATTGCACGCCGTTCCAAAGCTGTCCTGCAATGCAAAGATCGTCAGCATCAGCGCCGTTCCCGTCTCGTCAAAGCCCAGCACTCCGGTGATCAGCCCCAGCGATGCCATGACCGTTCCGCCCGGCACGCCGGGCGCACCGATGGCAAAAACACCAAGCAAAAGACAAAACAGCAGCATATCCGGCAGAGCGGGCATTTTCCCGTAAAGAATCTGTGAGACTGTCATGACAAAAAAGACCTCTGTCAGCACAGAACCACACAGATGGATATTCGCAAACAGCGGAATGCCAAAATCTACCATATCGTCCCGCAGCGGCGGCTCTGATTTTCTGGCACAGCGCAGCGCCACTGCAAGCGTCGCCGCCGAGGACATCGTTCCGACCGCCGTCAGATATGCCGGACCATAATTTTTGATGACGGCGATCGGATTCTCTCCGGAGTAAAGACCGCCGATCAGATAGAGCAGCGCAAGCCAGAGATAGTGCCCGATCATAACGATGACAATGATTTTTAGGAATACCGGAAGCTGCTTGGTGATCGTTCCCTCATACGCCAGCCCGCAGAAGGTCAGAGCGATAAACACCGGAAGAATCGGAATCACAAGCCTTGTCACGACAGCGAGCACAATCTCCTGAATCTCCTCCAAAAGCTTTGTGACTGTCTCTGCCTTCGTCCATGCTGCCGCCAGCCCGACCAGAATCGAGAACACAAGCGCGCTCATCGCCGGCATGATCTGCGGAATATCCAACTGGAACACGATCTTTGGCAGCTCCTTTAACCCCTCCATCTCCGAAACGATAGAAAGCTCCGGGATCAGTGCAAAGCCTGCCAGCATTGCAAAAAATGCCGCGCCGACCGAGGAAATGTACGCACTTCCCACCGCCACTCCGAGCAGCTTTGACGCATGGCTTCCAAGCTTTGTGATAGACGGCGCGATAAAGCCGATAATAATTAACGGCACGCAGAATAAAATAATCTGGTTCATGACATATTTTAATGTCACGACAACCTCCATGTAGGCCTCCGCAAACGGGAGCAGTCCAAACAAAATACCGATTCCGACACCGACTGCCAGTTTAAACGGTAAGCTGCGAAATAATTGTTTCATACCTCATCTCCTACTATCATATTATCTATTTTCCTCCAATCCTCCTGTTTCCCTGTCATTGTATTTTTCTCATCATATTATGCCGGCAACCGCAAGATCGTTCCTCCCTCACCTGCCCGCTTAACCTTCCTTGATCCTTCCGCTGCCTTCTAATAAGGTATAAAGTGTCGGTGAAAAATGAAACTCCTCTATCAGACGCTCCACCTCCTCCAGATACCTACGCCTTGCCGCCGGCGGCACGATCAGCTTCGCACCCGCATTCCCCACGGCGCCTCCCTTTCGTACCGCCCGGATCAAAATATTTTTGGGCGTATGAGAAAAATCCACAAACTCCAACAACTGCGTCTTATAGCCGCAGTATTCCAGAAGATTGGCACGGATCGCATCCGTCGCAAGCGCAGAAAAACGCTCCTTGATAATGCCGTAGCGTGTCAGCAGGGAAAGCCGCTCCGCCTTGATCTGACTGTTTAGCTCATGCTGACAGCAGGGCACGGAAAAAATCATTTTTGCATTCCAGCGTATAGCGTGAAACAGAGCATGATCCGTCGCCGTATCACAGGCGTGCAGCGTTACGACCATATCTACCGGAAAATTTGCCCGGTACCCCTCAATATCACCGACTTCAAAATGAAGATCCTCATAGCCGTACTTTTGCGCCGCCGCATTGCAGCTTCGGATGACGTCCTCCTTTAAGTCAAGCCCCACGATATACACCTTGCGCCCTTTTAGCTCCGTAAAATAATAATACAGCACAAAGGTCAGGTACGACTTTCCGCAGCCGAAATCAATAATATGCAGTATTTCCCCTGCACTTTCATCCTCACGGACAGCGTCATCTATCATCTCCAAAAAGCGGTTGATCTGACGAAATTTATCGTACATGGACGCGACTACCCTTCCCTCTGCCGTAAAAATACCCATATCGACAAGCGGAGCGACTATGGTTCCCTCCTCGATCAGATATTTCTTTTTTCTGTTATGTGCGGCAGCTTTCTCTGCTGCCGTGCCCTCCGCCTGTTTTCTCTTATAGCTGACCTTTCCCTTTTTCGAGCACAACAAAATATGCTCATATTTATCATCCCACGCATTGACTTGAAGATAGCTTCCCACGACCGTCTCCGATAAATACATAAAAAGCTCCTCTACACCAATATTCCGGTGAAATACCTGCTTTTGCGTATAGGCTGCCGCCTGATAACAGCGCTCCTTTTTCTCCACCACGATCTTACGGTACTGCTCCCCGGACGCCAGCGGCTTGCTGATAATTACTTTATAAGGCTCTGCCTGTGCGATTTTTTTTAATCCTTCGGTCTGTTCGTTCATCCGTCTCTCCACTTTTCCTGCTTCCTTAACGCAGACGATCCAGCTCGTAGCGCTGCTTTGTTTTCAGACAGACCTTAAGCTGTTCGTACCGCTTTTGCACATCACCATCGGGAATGACAACATCCATTGCCACTGCCATATTATTGATCAGCGCGTCGTCAATCTCATCGCGCATGGAAATGAGAATCTGATACTTCTCCTCCGTGTCATCGGCGTCAAGAAATGCCAGAAGCTTCGGATTCACGCCGTCAAGCTCCGTTTCTGCAGCTTCCGCTTCTTTCTCCGTTTTCTGCCCGCTGACTGTTCCCTGTGCATCTCCCGGACTCTCCACACGCTCAAAACGATATTTTTGCACCGCCTGCGGATATTTTTCGTGATCCACCTCACTGACAAACATTTCAAGCGGTCTTGCATAAATCCCATAGTCTCCATACAGCGCCTGATAGATGACAAGCTTCTCGCCCGTCTCCGTGTGTGCTGCAACCGTCACGATCTGATACAGGTTGTTTTTAAAATGGCGGTAAAACTCTCCGCTTCTTGGTATTCTTTGCATGCTTCTTCTATTCCTTTCTGTCTAGCCCTGTAATGTCTCATACCGATTCAGCATACTGACGCCTTCCCCGATAAAATCACGCTCAAATGTCATCTGCGGCTGATAGCCCATGATCATCAGATCATTTACCTCCCTCATCACCTCGCTGACTTCCTCCGTCGCAGTCATTCCTATCCCCATTAAGACCGCATCACACTGCATAACCCTGTACGCCCGCTGCCTCTCACTCTGATTTTCCTGCCGCCGCACCGGTTGTATCGGCTGTACCTCCCGGGGTCTCTCTGCCGGCCGCACCGGCTGTACCTTTCGCTGCTGTGCTGCCGGCTGTGTCGGCTGTACCCGCCTCTGCTGCGGCTGATAGCTTTGCGGCTGTTTCGCCCCCTGCACCTGATAACTCTTAGGCTGAGAAGTCCTCGGCTGTTTCACCCCCTGCGGCGGCCGGTTCTTTGCATTTTTAACCATTCTCCCCTCCTCCCGTTTTCCCGCCTGATAAGCCTTCACAATGATCAAACCCACAACGATAAGCCAAATGATGATCATCCACATAAAAATCTTCCTCCCCCATATCAAAATTTCGTTCAGAACAAACGGATTGGTATGTACAAAAAGCTATAACCATATTATAATGTTTTGATATACGATACACAACCGGAATTTTTCTTCGGAGGTTTAAAAATACAAATGCTGTTAAAAAAACTAAAAAATCTCTCCGGCATGCAGCTGATCGCAGTCGGGTTTTTCCTATTAATTTTATGCGGCGCTATTTTACTGATGCTCCCCATCTCCTCCAGAGACGGCAGCGTCACCCCGTTTTTGACAGCCCTTTTTACCGCTACCAGTGCAACCTGTGTGACAGGACTGATCCTTGTCGATACCTACACGCACTGGTCACTTTTTGGTCAATTTATCATTATCTGCCTGATCCAGATCGGAGGCCTTGGCTTTATTACACTTGGAACGGCTGTTTCCATGATGCTGCGCCGCAAGATCGGTCTAAAGCAGCGCGGATGGATCCGCGAAAGCTTTAATGTCCTGGACATCGGCGGTGTGGTCCGCTTGATCCGCCTTGTCTTAAAGGGTACGCTCCTGTTTGAGGGCATCGGGGCAATCATTCTCGCCATCCGGTTTTTTCCGCGTATGGGCCTGTGGCAGAGCATTTACTATGGCGTCTTCCATTCTGTCTCTGCGTTTTGCAACGCAGGCTTTGATCTGATGGGGCGCTACGAGCAGTTTTCGTCTCTGACCGCCTACTATGATGACCCTGTCGTCACCTTTACGATTTGCGCCCTGATCCTGATCGGAGGCATCGGCTTTATCGTCTGGAGCGATATTGCCGCACACAAGTGGCATGTACGCAAATACGCGCTTCAGACAAAAATAGTACTAAGCGCCACTGCCATCCTTGTATTCGGAGGCGCACTGCTTTTTTATCTTATTGAGGGAAACGGTCTGTACGCGGATATGAGTCCGACCGGTAAGCTTTGCAGCGCTTTCTTCAGCGCAGTGACTCCGCGAACCGCAGGATTTAACACAACCGATACCGCTGCTCTCTCCGAGGGGGGCAAGCTTCTCTCCATTATTTTAATGTTCATCGGCGGCGGCTCCGGTTCGACCGCCGGCGGCGTGAAGATGGCGACCATCTTTGTTCTGATGCTCCATTTGCGCTCTACGCTTACGCGCAGTATGGGCACAAATATTTACGGCAGACGGATCGATGACTCTACCGTCACCAAAGCCTCCGCCCTGCTTTGCACTTACCTGTTCTTAAGCCTTGCCGCGACACTCGCGCTCTGCAGTATGCAGAATTTTGAAATCGGCGACGCTATGTTTGAGGTTGTATCCGCCATTTGTACCGTTGGCATGAGCACGGGAATTACCACAGAGTTAAATACGATCTCACAGATCATCATTATTTTTCTTATGTATATCGGTCGTCTTGGAAGTCTCTCGTTTGCACTTTCCTTTACCGACCACAAAAAAACGGCGCATGTGATGCAGCCGGTCGAGCACGTCAATATCGGTTAGTAATTTTTTACATATGGAGGCATATTTTTATGAAATCAATTTTAATCATCGGACTTGGGCGTTTCGGAACGCATCTTTGTAAGGATTTATCACGTCTTGACAATGAAATCATGATCGTTGACAAGGACGAAAGCAAGCTCGAGGACCTGCTCCCGCTTGTTGTCAGCGCAAAAATCGGCGACTGTACCAACGAAAAGGTGCTCAAAAGCCTCGGCATCGGCAACTTTGACGTCTGCTTTGTATGTATCGGCAACACCTTCCAGAGCAGCCTTGAGATTACAAGTCAGCTAAAGGAGCTGGGCGCGAAATATGTTGTCAGCAAGGCAAACCGTGATATTCACGCAAAATTCCTTCTCCGCAACGGCGCAGACGAGGTGGTTTACCCCGACTTTGATATTGCTGAAAAGGTTGCCGTGCGTTTTTCGGCAAATCAGGTTTTTGATTATGTAGAGCTTGGAAACGGCTATTCCATCTATGAGATTGCCCCGCTGCCCGAATGGATCGGGAAAACTATTCAGGACGTCAATTTCCGCGCGGTCTACAACACAAATATCATCGGCATTAAATCCTGCGGAAATATTAAGCTCACACCGGGACCTGACTATATTTTTAAAAAGGATGAACATCTCATGGTACTCGGTCATCAGGCGGACGTTGAGGAGATTGTCAAAAAGCTATAAAGTGGAAAAGGCAACGGATAGCGCACAATGCGGACCATCCGTTGCCTTTTCCATCCTTTTTAAATCTCCTGACACTCCTTTGGCTTCTGATAAATCTGCACAAAATTCTCCACAACCTCTGCAAGCTTTTCATAGCTCATAGAGGTCGTATCAAGACAGAAATTATAATTTCTTGCATCGTTCCAATCGCGTCCGGTATAGTAGCGGTAATACGCCGCCCTGTACTTATCAATTTTCTCAATTTTTTTCACTGCTTCCTTTTCCGAAAGACCGTTCTGATTCATCACACGCACCACACAATCGTTTAACGGCGCATAAAAGTACAGCCGGATCACCGACGGGTGCTCTCTTAGGACATAATCTGCACAGCGCCCGATGATGATACAGGACTCCTGTGCGGCAAGCTCCCGGATCACCTTTGCCTGATAATGAAACAGATTATCATCCGACACAAAATCTGCGCTCTCCGGCGGAAGTACGCCGTCTCCCTTATATGGGTGCTTTCGCAAAATTCCCGGCAGCGGTGATTTTTTGAGCCGTTCATCCGCCTGCCCAAACAGCGCCTCATTGATCCCGCTCTCATCTGACGCGATTCTTAATATCTCTCTGTCATAGTAATTCATTCCAAGCCGCTGTGCCAAAAGCTTTCCAAGCGTTCTGCCGCCGCTCCCATAGCTTCTTGCAATCGTGATCACCGTTTTCATCGCTTCCTCCTTATTCCTGCATCCTACTCTCCCAGATATGCTTTTTTCACAGAATCGTTATGCATCAGCTCCTCTGCTGCGCCGGAAAGGACAATTCTTCCCGTTTCCAACACATATGCCCGATGCGCGATTGCCAATGCTTTTTTTGCATTCTGCTCCACAAGCAGAACGGTCGTTCCACCCTCCGAAATCTCACGGATGATATGGAATATCTCATCGACAAAAATTGGCGACAGCCCCATAGACGGTTCATCCATCAAAATCATTTTGGGCTTTGACATCAGCGCCCTTCCCATCGCGAGCATCTGCTGTTCTCCCCCGCTTAACGTGCCGGCCAACTGGTTTTTCCGCTCCTTCAGGCGCGGAAAGCTCTGATAGATGCGCTCTAATGTCTCTGCAATCTCTTTTTTGTCCTTTCTCGTATAGGCGCCCAGCTTTAAATTTTCATAAACAGACAGCTCTGCGAATACGCGCCGTCCCTCCGGCACATGCGACAGCCCCATCGAAACAATTTTATGCCCCGGCAGCTTTGTAATGTCTGTTCCCTCAAATAAAATCTCTCCTGCAGCCGGCTTTTGCATTCCTGTTATCGTCTGAAGCGTCGTCGTTTTCCCCGCGCCGTTCGCCCCGATCAGCGCAATGACCTCACCTCTGTTCACCTCAAAGGAGATCCCCTTGATCGCAGCGATCATCCCATAACATACCTCCAGATTTTTCACTTCCAGCATTGCCATGTTAAAGCCTCCTCCATCGAAATCTTCACTCCATTTATTCTGCATTGTCTCATTTTCCGACATCCGCCGCTTCAGTTCTGCCGCAGATCGCTCTATCCTGCGCCCTGATACTGCTCATTCCCCGCCCAAATATGCCTTGATGACCTGAGGGTCTCTTAGCACCTCATCTGTCGCCCCTTCGGCAAGCACCTGACCGAAATTAAGCACTGTCAAGGTTTCACAAATACCGGAGACCAGCTTCATATCATGCTCGATCAAAAGAATCGTCATGTCAAATGTTTCCTGCACAAATCGGATCGTATCCATCAATTCCCCCGTCTCATTCGGATTCATGCCTGCCGCCGGTTCATCCAAAAGCAGCAGCTTCGGATTTGTCGCCAGCGCACGCGCAATCTCAAGCTTTCTCTGCTTTCCGTAGGGAAGCTTTGCGGCGAGGGTATCGGCATCGTCCTCAAGCTGAAACACCTTTAAAAGCTCCATTGCCCGCTCCTTGATCTCCCGCTCTGCCCTGTGGTATTTGGGAAGGCGCAGAATTGCCGCAAGCGTTGTATAAGACAGCTGGTTATGCAGACCGATCTTGACATTATCCAGCACGCTCTGTTCCTGAAACAGGCGGATATTCTGAAAAGTACGCGCGATTCCCGCCTGATTGATCGCCGCCGTATTTTTCCCCGTCAGCTCCCTGCCGTCCAGGCGAATACTTCCCTCCTCCGGCTGATAGACCCCGGTCAACAGATTAAATACCGTTGTTTTTCCGGCTCCGTTTGGTCCGATCAGTCCGCAAAGCTGCCCTTTCTCAATCGAAATATGAAAACTGTCCACCGCCTGAAGTCCGCCGAAGGAAATTCCGAGATTTTTGACCTCCAATAATGCCATTGCTACACCGCCCCTCTTTTTTTCTGAAATCCGGCGGTGATTTTCCGCCGCCACTCGATGCATCCCGGCGCCCAGTGAAAGAGCATCACTCCGATCAGTACAACCGAATAAATAAGCATCCGGTAATCGGAAAGACCGCGCAGCATCTCCGGTAAAAGCGTTAGAAGTGACGCCGCAAGAATCGAACCGCGAAAACTTCCCATTCCGCCAAGCACAACAAAAACCAAGATCATAATCGACATATTATAGCCAAAATTTGACGGAGTTGCCGTAACTGTCGAGAGATTGTGCGCATACAATACGCCGCCTGCTCCCGCGATCGCCGCGGAGATCGTAAACGCCATCAGCTTATATTTTGTAACATTGATCCCGACCGCCTCTGCCGCGATACGGTTATCACGGATCGCCATGATCGCACGACCGCTTCTGGAATTTACCAGATGATAGACGACCAAAAGCGAAAGCAGGATCAAAACGACTCCCCAAGTAAAATTTGACAAATGCGGGATTCTCATCATTCCTCTGGCGCCATTGATCAGCCACTCCCCTTCCTCAGAAAGCGAAATCGCAGCGCCCTCGGAAAGCGAGACATGCAGTCCATCCGTATCCCGCGCCACATAAAGCACATTTACAACATTTTTGATGATCTCACCAAACGCAAGCGTTACAATTGCCAGATAATCGCCTCTTAAGCGAAGCACCGGTATTCCGATTAAAAATCCAAACAACGCCGCAGCCGCGACACCTGCCAGCAGCGCACAGATAAACAGCAGTATTTCATTTGCAATAACTTCCTGCAGCAGCTTTGTTGTGAGCGCACCGCAAAACGCACCGACACACATAAAACCCGCATGACCAAGACTTAAGTCTCCCAGATAGCCGACACAGAGATTCAGACTGACCGCGACAATCGAGTAAGTGCACATCGGTACAAGAAGTCCCTCCATCAGAGAAGACATCCTGCCGTTTGCAATCAGAAGCTGCACCACTGCGTAAACAATCAGGATTCCCACAAAGGTCACGAGCTGTTCTCTTGTCTTCTTTTTCATTGATTTAAAATTTACTCCTGCCATAGCTCTCTCCCCTCCGTCTCAGACTTTTTCCTGTATTTTTTTGCCTAAAATGCCGGTCGGTCTGATCAAAAGTACCAAGATCAAAACAGCAAACACAATCGCGTCCGCCAGCTGGGATGAGATGTAAGCGCGCCCGAAAATCTCAATCAGCCCCAAGAGGATCCCCCCGATAAACGCACCGGGGATCGAGCCGATGCCGCCGAATACTGCTGCTGTAAATGCCTTGATTCCCGGCATAGATCCGGTATATGGCGTGAGCGTCGGATAAGCTGAACAAAACAGCACACCGGCAATCGCCGCAAGCCCTGACCCGATCGCAAAGGTCAGTGAAATCGTTGCATTTACATTGATCCCCATCAGCTGTGCAGCCTCTCTGTCCTGTGAAACGGCAAGCATTGCCTGACCTGCCTTCGTCTTTTTGATAAAAAGCAGCAGCGCTGCCATAATCAAAACGCAAGCCGCCACTGTTACAACCGTCGTACCGGAAATCGTAAGCTGCCCGCCGGCAAACTCGATCGGTGCAAGCGATACGACCGGGGTAAAGGACTTTGTATCTGCTCCAAACAACAGCAGCGCCGCATTCTGCAAAAAGTAGCTGACGCCGATCGCCGTGATCAGCACTGCGAGCGGGATCGCGCGGCGCAGCGGTCTGTATGCAATTTTCTCGATCAGAATGCCAAGCGCCGTACAGACAACAACTGCAAGAAGCACTGCCGCGAGCGGATGAAAGCCCTGCCCGCTCATAGTAAGAAACGTCACATAGCAGCCGATCATGATCACATCCCCGTGTGCAAAATTCAGCATCTTTGCAATTCCGTATACCATCGTGTAGCCGAGCGCAATGATCGCATACACACTTCCGAGGCTGATTCCGTTAATGAAATAAGATAAAAACTCCATAACACTCCCTCTGCTTTTCTATTTTTGCTACATCGCCGTATATGCACCGTCACGGATCACAACCGCCTTTGGCTCCTTGCTGACCTCTCCTGTTTCCAGCCATGTCATCTGTTCTCCGGTCAGACCGTCTACCGTAATTCTCGTCATCGCGTCCGTTAATGCTGCTCCGATCTCCTCCGTGCTCATATCCGGCGTCACTCCTGCCTCCTCAATCGCCGCCTTAATGATATAAACAGCGTCGTAGGCGTCCGCCGCAAACTGATTTGGAATATCCCCATAGCTCTCCTGATATTTCTTCACAAACGCCTGCGTCATCTCATCCTGTGCATCTGCTGCAAACGGCGTCAAAAGCATTACCCCCTCCGCAAGCGAGGTATCAAAATTCTCTACCGTAAGAATACCGTCCATTCCGTCTACACCAAAAAATAAAGGATCGTAACCCATCGCATCCGCCTGCGTCAAAATAACGGAAGCCTCAGTATAGTAAATCGGCAGAAACACAAGATCCGCTCCTGCACTCTGCGCTTTCTTAAGCTGCGTAGAAAAATCTGTTTTGGAATCTGCCGTAAAGGCTTCCTGTGCCACAAGTTCTATTCCCAGCTTCTTTGCCTCCTCCGTAAAGGTCGCTGTTATACCGGAGGAATAGACTGTCGAGCTGTCATAAATAACGGCAGCCTTTGTTCCAAGATTGTTTTGGGCAATATACTGTGCCGATGCCACCCCCTGATTTGGGTCTGTAAAGCATGCCTGAAATACATTATCATTGACGATCACATCCGTAGAGGAAGCAGACGGCGTCAGTTGAAACATTCCATCCTCCGCCGTTTTATCGGCAACCGCCACACAGGGCGTTGTCGTAACCGTTCCCATCAAAATCTGCATTCCCCAGTCCTTTAAGGAATTATATGCATTAACAGACTTTTCTGTATCGCCCTGATCGTCCTCATACTGAAAAGAAATCGGATAACCGTTGATACCTCCCGCTGCATTGATCTCATCCACCGCGATCTGCGCGGCATTCATCACTGCCTGCCCGTAAATAGCCCCGTCTCCTGTCATCGGTCCGATGCTCCCGATCCGAAATACCGTACCGTCCACTTCTCCTCCTGCTGTATCCGTCTGCCCGCAGCCTGCCAGAAAAGCTGTCGTCATCACCGCCGCCATACATACGCTCCATACTTTTTTCATAAACCTGCCCTCCTCAAATATATTTTCCTTTTTCAAATCATATCAAATTATCACTGTTTACTCAATATTCATAATCCACTAATTTATTGATGTATTTTGTTTATTGATTATGCAATATGTTTTATTATATAACTAAATATTATACTATTGATGAAATCGCGGAATAGATTCTCCGCCTGCGGCGGGCCGCAGCTGCGGCACAGTTCCATCCCGCCGCAGTGCGATCCCCCGGAGGGATTTTGCTTTATAGGGGAGGAAATTTCCTATAAAGTAAAGCAAAAAATACCGCACAGGTTTCCCTATACGGTATTTTCTCACCAATCATATATTTGCCATTACTGCACATACGTCTGTATGAGCTTCTCCATACGCTGCTCCACGCCTGCCAGACGGCACTGCTCCAGCAGCCAATCCATAAAATGTTCTTTCCAGTACTTTATTACATATTGATTCCGCTGTTCATTCTCCATATCCCGCAGCGTATCCTTGTCCTCCTTGAGAATATAATAGCCAACCGCCAGAAAATCAGGCTCTCTCCATCCGGCAGCATCGTCAAGCACCGCCTTGACATTCTCAAGCTCACTGCGCAGCATCACTTTGTCCATTCCCGACGTCTGCTCAGAATAATCCGCCGAAAGCCGCCCAAGGCTCTCAACCGTGGAACAAAAATCAAGATCATCCTTGCGGATTGCACAGTCGTGACAAACCTGTCCCAGCTCCTTCATCAACGCATCAAGGCTTAGACGCACCTCTGCCGCCGGAGTCTCAGCCATACAGTCAAGCAGACGCACAATAGAAGCCTGCGATTCCTTTAAATGCGCATATGCCTCTCCATAGGCTTGTGCAAGCTGTGCGCCAAGCTCTATCGCCTCCCCAAGCTCCTTCATAGCTGCGGTAATCGTCGCCTTATCACTACCACCGCCCGCAAGAATCTGCTTTTGCAGCTCCTTCAATTCATTTTTTAAATCCTTTGACCTTCTGCGCGCGGCAGCCCTCTCTGCAAATCCCATAGCCTCCTCTTTTCCTCCCGCTTTTCTGCCCAACCTCGTTTCCGAAAGGCTTAACATCCTTAGTATAACATTCTGCACATGCGAAAAACAAGACCTACAATTCTATTACTCCATCAAAGCGTTCCAGGTTCTCTTTGTCCCAATTATGTGTGATTACAATCACTGTTTTCCCCTGAATATCCATGATATATTTCTCGATACGCGCTGCCAGAATCGGATCCAGTCCACTAGTCGGCTCATCAAAAATATAAACCTCCGGATTCTTTAGCAGCGCCCGTGCAATCGCAATCCGCTGCTTTTCTCCGCCGGAGACTGACGCTCCCATATCCCCCACCTCCGTTTTTACAAGAAGCTCGTGGGATAATCCGACATGGCTCCCTATTTCACAGGCTGCCTTCTCCTCCCCTGAAAACAACGTGATATTTTCCGGCACGCTCCCCGAAAAGAGAAACACACTCTGCGGTACATAAAGAATATACTTTAAGAGACTCTCCCGCCGAATAGATGCAATCTCCTGCGTCCCGATGCGTATACTCCCGCATGACGGCGTGAGAAACCTTGTCAAAGCCTTTGCAATAGACGTCTTTCCGATCCCAGACCTTCCAATAACCGCATATTTTTTCCCTTGCGCAAAAGTATAACTGAAATCCTCAAACAAAACCCTCTCACCATAGGAAAGCGCGACGTTCTCAAAGACAATATCTCCTCCACGGCAGTCCTCTGTCACCGTATCGTGCGCAAGCTCCAGCACCCGCTCAAATTTCTGTCTGATCGTCTTTGTTGATCTTAAGCTTGCAATCTGGCTGTTCATCACATGAAACGGTGAAAAAATAAAATTTAACAGCTGCGTAGAGGTAATAAGCACACCAATCTCCAAATGGTCGGTCACAATAAAATACGTGGCTGCGATCATGCAGACGATATGTGCGATCATCCCGACACTTTTTGAAACTGCCGTCCCTCCAATATGGGTAACGTCATTTTCCATGCGTGCCCTCTCCAGCTTTTTATCCTCATGCTCCATTTTTTCAAAAAAGATTCTCCCCTTCTGAAAAAAGATGATCGTATCCAGCCCCTGTATAAACTCCTTCATCACAGACACATAGTGTTCGGCACTCTGCGAATAATCTGCGCGCACCTTCGCCATATGTTTTTTTAATAAATGCAGGACAAGCGGGGGCAATGACGAGACAAGCATAAAAATCACAAAGATCCTGACGCTCACAAACATTAGCGCAGCCGCGCTGCACAGAATTTCAACTGCATAGCCGACAATCGTGCCCAGTACCGAAAAATAATCCTTATACACCGTATCCACATCCACCTGAAGCAGATTCATGAAATAGGATTCTCCCATCTGATGAAACTCCTTTGGGTCACAGTCGAGCAGCTTCCGGTAAACATCACGTTTTAATTCTGTCACACATTTTCTTGCAAAAAGCTTACGCGTATACACTGCAAGAAGCTGCAATCCCAGAATCAGGAGGAGACAGACCACTGCAACCCCACCCTGCCGGAACAAATAGGCAATGTCCTTGCTGACCGCCGCGTTGGAAAGATTTCCCATTGCAAAAGCAAGGATAATATTCACTCCCGCCTCCGCCAGTGCAAATAATATACTAAGACCAAGTATTCCTATATGATGCCTGATATACTGCTTCATCACATCTCCTTTGTTTTAAGCCTGTTCCTAACAACGAGCGGCACGCTTCGCGAGCCACTCTTATGTCAACAACACGCGACACGCTTCGCGGGCCGCTCTTATGTCAAAAATACCCCGGACGGGCTTTCGCCTCACGTCCGGGGAAATATTATCATACGCCGTTATGGAAGATGCCGCAGGAAAAAGAACCAGATTACCAAAGCGAAAAAGCCCAGCACAAAGAGCACTGCCGGAATAAATACGATAAACGCCGCAAGGATCATCGCCAAACGATCCTTTTTTTCCAACTCAACACCTTCCTTCTCCATACGCTTCTGCAACTCGTCCTCTGCCACATCGACATCAACGACTCTCTTTACTTTCTTTTCAAACAGCATCGCATCCCTCGCTACGCTTAAGCTTCAAGCGGATAATGACAAGCCACAAAGTGTCCGTTTCCCTTGTCCTCCAGCACCGGAGTCTCGCACTTGCACTTCTCCTGACACTGGTAGCATCTGGTGTGGAACTTACAGCCCGACGGCGGATTCACGGGGCTTGGGATATCGCCCTCAAGAAGAATACGCTCGCGCTTGTCATTCACATCCGTGGTCGGAATTGCAGAGAGCAATGCCTTCGTATACGGATGCAGTGTGCGCGCAAACAGCTCCTCAGTCGGCGCAATCTCCACCATATTGCCCAGATACATAACGCCGATACGGTCGCTGATATATTTTACAACACTCAGATCATGCGTGATGAACAAATAGGTAAGATGCTCCTGCTCCTTTAATTCAGACAACAGATTCAAAATCTGTGACTGAATCGAAACGTCAAGAGCCGACACCGCCTCGTCACATACCACAAAACGCGGATTTAATGCAAGACTTCGCGCGATACCGATACGCTGACGCTGACCGCCGGAAAACTGATGCGGATAGCGTCCGTACATATAGGAGTCAAGACCGCACTTCTTCATAACATCTATGACATAATCACGCAGCGCCGGATCGCCTTTCTTAAACTTTCCGTGCGCCACCAGACCCTCTCCGATAATCTGCCCCGCCGTCATACGCGGATTCAAAGACGAATACGGGTCCTGGAAGATCAACTGAAGCTCGCGGCGCAGCTCACGCATCTTTTCTGCCGGCTGTTCCTTTAGATTGATCATCTCGCCGTCTTTTTCATATAAGATATCACCGTGCGTCTGCGGATAAAGCTGGAGAATCGTTCTTCCAAATGTAGACTTTCCGCAGCCCGACTCGCCTACCAGTCCCAACGTCTCGCCCTCATAAATATCAATGGAGATTCCGTCATTCGCCTTTACATACTTCTGCTCCTCACGGAAGCTCGTCTTTTTTATCGGGAAATACTGCTTCTCATCCCGGATGCTAAGCAGCACCTTTTTATTTTCTGTCTGCATTTTTACTTCTCACCGCCTTCTCTGCATAGAAGCATCTTACCTGATGCTTCGGCTCTACTTCAACCAACTCCGGTTCTTCCTCCAGACATCTCTGCTGGCAGTACTTGCATCGCGGAGCAAACTTGCATCCCTTCGGCAGATACAAAGGATTCGGCACCGATCCCGGAATCGGGTCGAGTTTCTCACCCTTTGGTGTATCAAGACGCGGAATAGAGGTCATCAATCCCTCCGTATACGGATGAGAATAATCATCTCCCTCAAAGATCGTTTTTGCCTCCGCCATCTCCACAACCTGACCGCAGTACATAACTGCAACCTTGTCCGCCATCTCATTGATTACGCCAAGATCATGTGTGATAAATAAAATCGATGTTCCAAGCTTCTCCTTCATATCGTTCATCAGCTTTAAGATCTGCGCCTGGATCGTAACATCAAGCGCTGTCGTCGGCTCATCGGCAATCAGAAGCTTTGGCTTGCAGGCAAGCGCCATCGCGATCATCACGCGCTGACGCATACCGCCCGACAACTGGAACGGGTACTGCTTTGCCACACGCTCCGGGTTGGGAATCTTCACCTCGGAAAGCATGCGGACTGCCTCCTGCGCCGCCTGCTTCTTATTCATACCCTGATGAATGCGAAACACCTCGCCAATCTGCCTTTCTATGGTAAACACCGGATTTAAGGAGGTCATCGGCTCCTGAAAGATCACTGAAATCTCGTTTCCGCGAATCTCATACATCTCTTTATCTGAACAATGAATGACATCCCTGCCGTTAAAAGTCACATTACCGCTCTCGATATAACCATTTCCATCCAAAAGTCTTATGATACTCATTGCAGAAACGCTCTTACCGCTTCCGCTCTCACCTACGATTCCAAGTGTCTCTCCCGCTTCCAGGGAATAGGTCACATCGTTGACGGCTTTTACTATGCCACGCTTTGTTTTAAAAAACGTGTGCAGGTGTTCTACTTGAAGTAAACTCATCTGTTTTTCCTACCTTTCCTTGGACTTCGGATCAACGGCGTCACGAAGACCGTCTCCGATACAGTTAATACTGATAACACTGATCGCCAGGATCGCTGCCGGATATACCCAGCGCCACCAGTACTGCTCGATCACCGTCGCGCTTCTCGCGCCGTTTAACATATTTCCCCATGTAGCATTCGGCTCCGTTACACCAAATCCGATGAAGGATAAGGAGGACTCCGTCAGCATACAGGTTGCAAAGCTAAGCGTTGCATTTACAATGATAACCGTGATCACATTCGGCAGAATGTGACGGAAAATAATTCCTTTCTCTTTTACGCCGAGCGCCTTTGCCGCCGTAACAAATTCCTGCTCACGTTCTGCAAGCACGCTGCCTCGCACAAGACGCGCAAGTCCCGTCCACGACAGCAGACCTAAGATAACCATGATCATAATGATCCTCTGCGTCTCGGAAATCTTATTTCCGATGATCGCGGACAAAATGATCGCAAACGGAAGGAATGGCATGGAATTGACGATCTCCGTCAGACGCATCAGCAGATTGTCGATCTTTCCGCCCTTGTAGCCGGAAATACCGCCGATCACAACGCCGATGATCGTCGAAATAATAACAGCGATCGCACCGACTGTCATCGTCATACGTCCGCCCTTTAACAGACGACGGAAAATATCGCGTCCGAAATCATCGGTACCCATCAGATAACCGTCAAGACCCCAGCTCTCGACATCGCCGCTCTCTGTGATCAGATAATTTCCATAATAACCGGAAACAACCTCCTTCACCGCTCCCTTTACTGCAGGAGTCTTTGTCTGACTAAAGGTATCGTCTCCCCATGATACGAGCGAACCATCCTTTAGCATTGCCACATAGTGAAAACGTCCGCCTGTCACGGAAACAACCTGTCCCTGGATCTCCTCCGGGATATTCTGCGTTCCCTTGATATTATTTCCCCATGTGTAAAGCTTTCCGTCATCGGTGACAGCCGCCACACTCTCATCTGTTAAGGCAATGTCAACCACATGTCCCTGGATCTCCTCCGGAATTGCAGTATACGCATTGTTCTTTCCGGTCAGTGCAACAACCTCTCCGTCCTTTGTCACAACCATGACAATATCCGTATTTGCCTCAAACTGCTCAATATTTCCCTGCACACCCTCCGGGAAGCGCATATCGATCAAATATGTGTTTCCCCAGTTATAGAGCTCGCCGTCTCCGGTCAGAGCCAGAGAAATCTGATAGCCGGCATAGACCTCTTTAATGTCTGCGCCCATGCGCAGATCCATAGGGATCGAACCAAGTCCCATACGGTCATTTCCCCATGTCACAAGCTCGCCATCCTCCGTCAGAGCCACGACATGATCCAGACCTGCGGAAATCTGTGAAAGCTTTCCCATATCAGCCGGAAGCTTCTTTAACTTATCGGTCGGGAAGCTTCCCCACTCATAAACATTTCCTTCTTCATCAATACCAACGGAAAATGTACTTCCGATGCTGATCTGCTTTGCATTCCCCTGCAGCCCCTTTGGAACCTTCAGCATTCCGAAGCCGGGTGCAACGTTTGCCTGTGTAACATCCTGATAGTACATATCAATCGGCATAAAAAACGGTATGATAATACAGCATAAGAAGATAAATACAAAGCAAATAGCGCCTGCCATTGCCACCTTATCCTGTATAAAACTGCGAAATACCATCTGTATCGGTGTTAATACTTCTTCCTGTTCTTCCGTCATCGCTCCGCCGAGGAACATTTTCTTTGTCGCAGCACCTACGGTAGATTTTCTGCGTTTCTTCATATTCTTCTCTGCCATGGCTCCTCCTAGTTCTCTAAACGTACACGCGGATCAACCAGCGTATAAGCAATATCCATTAAAACGTTTCCTGCCAAAGACAAAACGACGTAGAACATCTGCATTGCCAATACCACCGAGAAATCACGCTGATTTAATCCTGTGATCATCATCTTTCCGAGACCATCCCACAGGAAGATCGATTCGATGACGATAGAACCCCCGAACAATCCGATCAGCCACATTGTGGTAACCGTAACGATCGGGATCAATGCGTTGCGGAACGCATGCACATAGATAACAACCTTTTCTCTCAAACCCTTTGAGCGCGCTGTTTTTATATAGTCCATGCGGAGTGCCTCGATCATGGAAGCCCTGACGTAGCGCGCAATGCTTCCGATCCCTCCGATAGACATGACAAGTACCGGCAAGACCATGTGCTTCGCCGAATCCAAAAACGCTTCCATTCCCGTTCCCGTAAATCCGGCAGTTTTCACGCCGCTGATCGGGAAGATCGGAAACCGGATCGCGAATATATAGATCGCAAGCAAGGCAATGACAAAGCTCGGCACACTATATCCGACAATTGTGACAACCTGTACGATTTTATCAAAGATACCGTTTTTCTTGACCGCCTGCGCGATCCCTAACGGTACTGCAATGATAAACACGATAAACATTGAAACTAAATTTAATACCACTGTATTACGCATCGGCACGCCGATGACGTCCTTGACCGGTCTGCGGTATTCCGTTGAATATCCGAAATCTCCACGCAGCATATTTCCCATCCAGCGGACATACTGTACGGGGACCGGCTTATCCAAGCCCAACGATTCCTTGATCGTATCATACTGCTGCTGCCATACCTCCGGCTTGACGTTATCTCCCATCATCATGCGGACCGGATCGCCCGGCAGCGACTTATAAATTGCAAACATTAAAATTGATATGATAAAAAACACAAATACAATATAAATTAATCTTTTAACAAGATATCTTCCCTTGCGCATTTCCAAAGGCCCTCCTAATCCAGCCAATCAGGCACTCGTTCTCCGTTTCCTGCGGCTGTTTGTGCCCACAGAAACATTCTTCAATTCATCCCTTATGCATTAAAATTTCTGCCCGGAATACTCCGGGCAGAAACTTACCCCTTTATTTACAGGTGTGATAGAATCGCTTCTATAATGATTACTCTGTTACCCATGCCTCAACTAAAGCAGATGTCCAATCCCAGATAGAAGTTGCCTCCCAGCCCTGAAGCTTTGGAGCATAGAAATCATGGTACTCGTCAGAATACAGAGGGATATTCGGCATCTTCTGATTCCATACCTTCTGGTAATTCTGCCATGCAGTCAGCCATGCTTCCTTGTCATCGCCCGGAATGCTCTTTAATGTAAGCGCTGCATCTGCAAGCTCCTGATCCTGGATCCAGTTCTGGTTCAGACTTCCCAGATACTGCTCATCCATGGAGTAGTAGTACCACGGAGAATGCTGTAAGGAGAATCCCGTTGCCAGATTGTACATATTGTAGACTGTCTCGCTCGCATGATCGATTGCATTCATCAACGTCGGGAAGTCGGTTGTGGTAGCCTGAAGCTCCATACCGGCCTCTGCCATTGCCTCCGGCAGCATTGTGCTGAGCAGCTCGGATACCGGATTCTTCTCTGTATTGCACCACTGGATCACAAGCGGCTTTAATTCGCCGTCCACCTTCTTATAACGTGTACCGTCGCCGTCCTTGTACTCGCCGCCGCTGGAATTTAATGTCCAGCCATCCTCTGCAAGAAGCTGCTTTGCCGTCTCAATGTTCTTCTCATAAGTATTTAAGTTCTGGTCGATCCAGTCCTTTGACTCCTGATACTCCCACTGGGAAAGTCCGTACTCTCCATGTACGATCGTTGCATAGCCGCCGCTGTACTGTCTTGCAAACTCATTGCGGTCTAAGCAGTATGCGATCGCCTGACGTACCTTCTCGGAGTCTGTCGGGAACTGTGAGCAGTCAAACTGGATCTTTCCATATCCGTAGCGGAAGAATGTATTTTTCTCTGCTGTTCCTGCATCTACCAGATCAAGTCCTGCCTCGATCTCCGTTCCGCCGGAAACCTCAAACAATAAATCTACCGTACCTGCCTGAAGCTCGTTGATACGTGTATCAGCTGTAACTGTCTTAATGATAACCTTCTGGATAGACGGCTTAATACCGTTGATATTACCTGCATAGTTCTCATTTACTACAAAAGTACCCTGACGGCTGGATGCATCATAGCTCTCCAGCTTGTATGGTCCACAGGTAACCTGTGGGTTATAGCGGTAACCAGTATCTGTATTGTTGATCGTCTCCAAAAGCAGGTCTGTCGTAAATTCACCAGTGATGCTTGCACCTTCCTCAGAATCCACAACATCACAGCCCGGAGCGATGACTGCAAGCGGTCTCGGAGTGATACTTGCATACGCAAGATCATAGTGGTACGGAAGCTCATCTGCCGCAACCGTAATGGAATAAGTAAGATCATCAACCAAATGTAAGCCTTTTAAATTCTTGGTCGCACCGCTGTTAAATTCATCCCAGCCGTCGATAAACGTATAATTTGTAGCCGCATAGTTGTCAACGCCCATCATCTCCGGCGAAGACTCTAATAATGCAGCAAACACATAGTCCTTTGCAGTTACCGGCGTTCCGTCAGACCACAACAGACCTTCCTTTAGCTTCACGGTATGGGTCTTGGTACCGTCCTCATTCTCGACACTCTGCAGATCTGCAACGACTGTCGGATCCGCCATCCATTCGCCATCCTTATTCGTGCCGACCGTGCCATAGCCATGAAGTAATCCCGTTACCTTATAGTTGGTTCCACTGTTGTTGAATATCGGATCATAAAAATCCTGCTCAAGATCTGTAGTTGTACCAATCACCAACTGTCCCATCGGGGCTTCCGGTCTCTCAGAGACAACCGTTTCCTTATCTGCCGATTCGGTAGACTCTACGGAATTTGCATCATCTGCATTGTTTGTCACTGCGCCGTCGCCGCTGCTGCCGCAGGCTGTCAATGACACCGTCATCGCTGCTGTAAGTAATACAGACAACAATTTCTTTTTCATAAATAATTCCTCCTTTTTAAAATATTTATATAAACGCAGCCCTTAGGGTTCTCCCGAAAGCTCTGCGTTCATATCTCATTCTGCCTGTTCTTTTGTATTTCACCACATTATCACATTAAACTGCCGCTTTGCAAAAAAGCGTGCTGCTTTGCAAACGTGCTTTTCATCATGGCTCATAGCGATAAAATTTTGTATGGATCAAAACTTTTACTTCTAAAACTCCCTCACTATGCTCTGACAAAAACACTTGTATGTTGCAGGCGCACAACATGTTTTTTATTATACATGGAACCCGAAATTTGTCAATAGTTTTCACGCCGGCTGATCTTGCATCCCCGCATTTTTTATTTTTTGACGAACAAAAATCCCCGGAATCCATGTCACCATAAATTCCGGGGATTTATCACCACCACATCTTACTGATCCAAAATCTTATGCGGTCTTAGTTGCATACATGAAGTATTTCATACCATATATGGTAGCATATGCACCGGTTACATTTGACTTCTGCATGTAAATATCGTTGTAGAAGTAAAGCGGAACAACCGCTCCGGTATCCATCAGCATATCCTCTGCCTCGTGCATCAGATCAACACGTGCCGCAAAGTCAGTGCTTGTGCGGATCTCATCGATCAAAGCATCGTACTCCGCCCAGTTCTGCGGAGCTGCTGTGCTCGGATTCTTACCTAACTGCATGTCGTTGTTGCCGGAATCGGAAGTGAAGATCTCAAGCATGTTGATCGGATCATTGTAATCTGCAAGCCATCCCTCACGGGCTACACCGAAGTTACCGTTCTTTCTGTCATCAAGGAATACATTCCAGTCCTCGGTTTTAATGGATACTTCAATACCAAGTACTGACATATCTGCCTGAATGGACTCTGCGATCTGCTGATGTGCAGTTCCCTCGTTGATCACATATTCAAATCCTAATGCCGGCTCGATTGCGTAAGAACCGTCGCCGTTGTCTGTAAAGCTGTATCCGACCTCCTCTAATAATGCTTTTGCATCCTCGACCATTGCTGCGCCTGTAGCTGCTGCATCGTAATAAGAAGTATCGCCCTTGAACTCGCCGCCGTTACCGTCTGCCATACCTGCCGGTACGAAAGTATCTGCCAGCTGCTGTCCGGTCTGTGCGATATTGTCAACGATGTACTGACGGTCGATCAGTAAGCTCATTGCACGACGCATCTTAGAAGCTTCTTCCGGTGTCTTGCCATCGAACATCTTGTCATTTACGTTGAATCCGATGTAATAAGTTCCAAGATTATCTACAATATAGAATTCCGGGTTCTCCAGTAAGGATGCGATCTCATCATTCGGTACTGTATCAATGAAATCAAGGTCGCCGTTGTTGTATGCTGCATAGATCGCAGTATCATCTGCACTTAACATGAACTCAAGGCTGTCCATGGTCACGTTTGCCGCATCATAGAAGTTCTCGTTCTTTACATAAACCATGCTCTCATCATGTGTCCATGACTCTAAGGTGTAAGCCCCGTTACATACAAAGCCCGCCTCCTGCGCCCATGCACCCGGGTTTGTTCCGTCCGGATCTGCCGCTTCCACGCTTGCCTGATGTACCGGCATGAATGTCGGGAATGCAGTCAGATCAAGGAAGTAAGGACACGGATTGGTCAGTGTCACGGTTAAGGTCAGATCGTCCGTTGCCTCTACCATCATCTTGCCGTCTGCATCCCTTGCGATAATATCGAACAGATAAGAGTAATCTGCTGTGGTCGCCGGATCTGCCCCACGGTTCCAGCTATATACAAAGTCATTTGCTGTCAAAGGATCGCCGTTGCTCCACTTGGACTCGATCATCTTGAAGGTATATACCATACCGTCCTCCGATACAGTTGCCTCGCCCAGCGCCGGGATCAGGTTTTCATCCTTGTCATAGGTGTAAAGACCAACGAAAGAGTTTACCGCCAGACATCCGCCGTCTACGGAGCTGTTTAATGCCGGATCAAGGTAATCCGGCTCACTTGCCAGGTTAATCTTCATCACACCGGTGTCTGTGTTGGTTGTGGATGCTGCCGCAGCCCCTGCTTCTTTTGTGTCTGCTGCTCCTGCTTCTGTGCCTGCCGGTGCTGCTGCATTGCCGGCGGTTTCTGTGTTTCCGCCGCATGCTGCAAGGCCAAGGGTCATAGAAGTAACCAGTAAGGATGCTACTAATTTTTTCATAATATTCTCCTCCTATTGAAAATTGTATATGTTTCACGCACCTCCTGTGGCGCGATCGAAACCCATGTTATTTGTTCCAGCAGGCCACAAGGTGACCGGCTCCTCTGTCCCGAAGCGGCGGCATTTCTGCTGCGCACTGTTCCGTCGCATACTTACATCTTGTACGGAACGGACATCCGCTCGGCATTTTCAGCGGGGATGGAACATCACCCTCTAACACGATGCGCTTACTTTTTTTCGCCGTCTCCGGATCCGGAATCGGAACTGCCGATAAAAGGCTTAAAGTGTAAGGGTGTATCGGATTGCTGTTGAGTTCATCTGATTCCGCAATCTCCATCATCTTGCCAAGGTACATAACCGCGATACGGTCTGAAATATGATGTACCACCAGAAGGTCATGTGCGATGAACAGATAAGCGACTCCAAGCTTATCCTGAAGTTCCTCGAACATGTTGACTACCTGTGCCTGAATGGACACGTCCAATGCCGATACCGGCTCATCACAGACGATAAACTTCGGATTTACCGCAAGCGCCCGCGCGATACCGATTCTCTGTCTCTGTCCGCCGGAAAACTCATGTGCATAGCGCATTGCGTGCTCTGCGTTTAATCCTACCAGCTCCATCAGCTTCAGAATCTTCTCACGGCGCTCTTTTTTGTCTGCATATAATTTATGTACATCCAGCGGCTCTCCGATAATATCCTCTACCGTCATACGCGGGTTTAAGGATGAGTAAGGATCTTGGAATACCATCTGCATCTGTCTGCGGTACGGAAGCATATCCACATCCACTTTATCTTTTTTTACCGGCTTACCGTCCGCTCCGACAATCACTTTTCCAGCTTCATCATACTTCTCCCCGCTGTCAAAAAGCACATTGCCGTCAAATACGATGCGTCCTGCCGTCGGCTGATAAAGACGGAGCAGCGTACGTCCAACTGTCGTCTTTCCACATCCCGACTCGCCTACAAGTCCAAGTGTCTCCCCCGGCTTAATGGCAAATGATATATCATCTACCGCCTTAAGCTGCGTTGTCTTAAAGCCGTTTCGCACAGGGAAATATTGTTTTAAATGACTTACCTCAAGAAGGTTTTTCTCTCCACTCATCTACTTTGCTTCCTCCTGTGCCTCATATAATTCCTTTACGTTCATCCAGCAGCTCGCCATATGGGTATCACTGATGTGAAGCTCCTCCGGCTTCTCGGAGAGGCATATCTTCATCGCTGCATCACACCGCGGGCAGAATGCACAGCCCTTTGGCATATTCAAAAGGTTGATCGGCGTTCCTCCGATCGGTACCAGTTTATCATTCATATTGTCTGCCTTTGGAATGGAACGCAGCAGACCTTTGGTATATTCATGTGCCGGACTATAAAAAATATCTTCCGCCGTTCCTCTCTCGCAGACACGTCCGCCGTACATGACCATGATCTCATCACACATGCTGGCAATCACGCCAAGATCATGTGTTACCATAATAATCGCCATTCCAAGCTTCTTCTGCAGCTTTTGCATCAGCTCTAAGATCTGTGCCTGGATCGTCACGTCAAGCGCTGTGGTCGGCTCATCCGCAATCAGGATATCCGGCTCGCAGGCAAGCGCCATTGCGATCATGACACGCTGGCGCATCCCTCCGGACAATTCGTGCGGATATTGCTTTACACGGCTTTCCGGCTCATTGACGCCGACTAAGGTCAGCATCTCGACGGCACGCTCCTTTGCCTCTTTTTTATTTTTATCGGTGTGGAGCAAAATTGCCTCCTCCAACTGATTTCCAACCGTATATACCGGATTTAAGCTCGTCATCGGATCCTGAAAGATGATCGAGCACTTCGCCCCGCGGAATGTCTGCATCTGCTTTTTATTCCATTTTGTAATATCTTCTCCCTTATATCGGACCGAACCTTCTGTAATCTTTCCGGTCTCTGCCAGAATCTGCATGATCGAATATGCGGTAACGGATTTGCCGGAACCAGACTCACCCACGATTCCCATTGTCTTTCCCCGCTCCAGATGGAAGGAAATACCGTTTACGGCACACACCTCACCGGCGTCTGTGAAAAAGCTTGTGTGAAGATCCTCCACTTCCAATATGTATTTCTTTTCTTCGCTCATTTCACTCTCTCCTCTACTTCAGTTTGGAATCAAATGCATCACGCAGACCGTCACCTAACAGATTTAAAGCCAGCACGATCAGACAGATGGCAACCGCCGGAATGACCAGCTTCAGCGGATAGGACTGCATACCGGAACGGGCATCATTGGCAAGAGAGCCAAGGGATGCAAGCGGTGCAGAAACACCAAGTCCAAGGAAGCTTAAGTAGCTCTCGGTAAAGATTGCACTCGGAATCTGTAATGCCGTCGTGATGATGATAACAGAGAGACAGTTCGGCAAAATATGTCTCGACAGTATCTTGCGGTTCGGTGTTCCGATACAGCGCGCTGCGAGCACATACTCGTTATTTTTAATGGAAAGAATCTGTCCGCGGATCAGCCGTGCCATTCCTACCCAGTAGAGCAGTGCAAATACGACAAACATAGAAATCATATTGGTTCCCAGCTTTGAGAATACCGTTCCCACCAACGCGCCCTCCAGCACGCCGTCCAGTACAACGGACAGCAGAATGATGAGCAGCATATCCGGCAGGGAGTAAATAATATCCACGATACGCATCATGATAAGATCCACCGCACCGCCGAAGTAACCGGCGATTGAACCATATAGTAAACCAATGAAAAGCACCATCACCGATGCCACAATACCGATCGAAAGACTTACTCTTGTTCCGTATACCACACGGATAAAGTAATCACGGCTTAGGCTGTCTGTTCCAAAAATATGCGGGAACAGCTTCTCTCCCGTCTCATCCATATACTTCTGCTCCAGTTTGGAATACTCAAACGGCGCCAGATTGGCTGCGGACTTGTCACGCACACCGTTCACGCTGATGATCTGGTCGTATTTATACGGCACTATATGCGGGGCAATAATAATGGTCAGGATGATCAGCAGCAGCACTACGATACTTCCCATCGCAAGTGGGTTCTTACACAGACGCCGCATACCATCCTTGAAGAATGTTGTGGACTCTCCCATAACATCCTGCTGCTTCTTTTCTTCCTCTGTCGCACGTTCAAACTCTGCCTTTTCAAACTTTGACAAATCAATCTGTGCAGACAATATCTGTCTTTTCATTTCTTTCTTTTCGCTCATTGCCATTGCAGAAAGCTCCTCCTCTATTTATTCCAGTGTAATACGCGGATCTACCAGTTTGTAAGCAATATCCGTCAGAAGGTTTGCAACCACCATCAGGATTGCAAGGAAAATCGTGGTTGCCATGATTGTTGGGTAATCACGGTTCGTGATACTCTGCACAAAAGAGGAACCCAGACCTCCGATGGTAAAAATACTCTCAACCACCATGGAGCCGGTCAGTATGTAGGCCACCATCGGTCCCACATAAGTGATAACCGGAATCAATGCGTTGCGGAGTGCATGTTTGAAGATTACCTTCCAGCCTGCAACTCCCTTTGCTTTTGCCGTACGGATATAGTCCTGATTTAATGCATCCAGCATACTCGTCTTCGTAAGTCTTGTAATATACGCCATCGGATATACGGAAAGTGCGATTACCGGAAGCACATAATTCGGATCACTGGAGCTCCATACCGGAATCCAGCCGAGCTTTAAGCAAAATACCAAAAGCAGCAGCGTTGCCAGTACGAACGACGGCATCGCCGTTCCAAGCGTGGTGAAAAATATGATCACTCGATCCGGCAGATGGTTTCTGTTAAGTCCTGCGACACTTCCCAGGATAATTCCGCAGATGATTGCCAGAATTGCAGCTGTTCCGCCGAGTTTTGCGGAAACCTGAAACTTTGACCAGATATCCGTCCAGATGTCGCGCCCTGTTGTCAGACTGACGCCCCAGTCTCCATGAAGCAGTTTCTGCATATAAAGTACATACTGCTCCGGCACTGGTTTATCCAGATTGTACCGCGCCTCCAGCTCTGCGATCACTGCCGGGCTGCTCGCCTTCTCTTTGTTAAATGGTCCACCCGGTATCGCATTCATTGCAAAGAATGCAATCGCGCTGACAATGATAATTGATACAACTGCCAGTAATACTCGTTTTGTGATATACTTTCCCACTTTTTCTCTCTCCCGTTTCTTTATTCCTCTGCCATATCATTGTTTTATTATGTTACTCTTTTATAACTTCATTATTTTATTGCTTTAGCTTAATAAAATAATATGTTTTATATTATATTCGCAGAATTCTATTTGTCAACACAAAATTGTATACCAACATATATGAATATTCCGTTATTTTCTTTGTATTCCCCATAAAAACAAGTGTTTTTAGACTATATTTTTTTCAAAATTTTGTTATACTTTTTTTCGGAACATGTCCTTATTAAATATGTAAGGAATACTTCTCATAACTATTCATTATAATAAAAGGAAATTTTAACATGATAACAAACGAAGATATTTTAAACATGAATTTTTATAAGAAAGAAAAGTTCACCGGAAGCTACCGCGGAATGCGCTATCTCATCCGAAAGGCTTCCGTGCCGGAGGAGGACGCAGAAAGCGGTGCAGACGAATCCGGCGAAGCGCCGCAGCGCGATGCCTTTTCCGTGACGATCTGGCGCGGTCCGTACAACTATGACACGACGCCGGAGGAAGAAAAAACGACCTGCTGTTTTCCCTTCACGCCGGAGGGAAAGCAGCAGGTCGTCGACTGGCTCAACGCCCAGTGGGAGAGCCGCAGGGGTGAGTGGGAAACGCGGTGAGCACGCTAGTGCTCCGCCATCTCAAACATGATGACGCCGCCGCTCCGAAATTTTTAGTCTTATCATCAGCCTTGCTCGCTGTATAACATTCAAAAAATAAGGGATCCCAAGGTCTTAAAACCTCGAAATCCCTTATTCAATGCGGGTGACAGGACTTGAACCTGCACGGTCGCCCACCAGAACCTAAATCTGGCGCGTCTGCCAATTCCGCCACACCCGCAGCTCTGTCAGGTTCTCTGCATTTTACGCAAAACCCTTATGCATTATATCCCATACCGTACAAAATTGCAACCCCAAATTCAACCGGAAGCGTCGCTTCCGCGCCCGTCTCGCTATATTTCCGCTACTCGCAGCCATCCACGCGCTCATATCTCTCCCATATCTTGTCAGCGCCGCACACATGCTTCGAGCCGTCCTCGTCGACGACAATGTAATCGCCCTCTCCGATAAACACTCTGCCGCGGCGGTTTAAGATGTACGGACACACGATCGAACCGTCCTCCCTCTTAATCTTCACGAGAAAATCCGTCACGATCCAGCCCTTCGTCACAACGTCCGACCAGAGCTCCACGCCGTCCTCCATTCCCTTCCCCACCTCGTATTTTACAACTTCCGCTATCAAAGGTACTCTCCTGCTCCTCATCGTCTTTCCCTCCTTCTGCTTCGTATCCTTTTCTTCATTATACCACACACCCTTCTAAAAACTCCACCCTCCGCTTAAGATTATTTGCACATCCGTTCCAACTCATCCGCATCGCTTTTCGCCCTATAAAATAAAAAATAGTCTTCGCCTATTCAACTCCCCTGCCCCTCATTCATGAGGGGTTA
>URJS01000014.1 GCA_900548205.1 uncultured Roseburia sp.
TCAATAAATAAAAAAGAGCGGAACTATGGGATTCATAGAGTTTCCGAGACCGCTCAAGGATGGAAATGAGGGAGAGAAATGATTATAGGGAAGGTAACTGGAAGTATCGTTTCAACCCGTAAGCAGGAAAATTTGATTGGCAGTAAGTTTATGGTGATTGAGCCGGTCGGCACAAATGGAGAGGAAAAAGCGCGTCTGGTCGCCGTCGATAATATCGGAGCGGGGATTGGCGAATATGTACTGGTGGCGCGGGGAAGCGCTGCGCGCATCGGATGCGGGATGGCAGAAGCGCCGATCGACGCCGCCATCGTCGGCATCATAGATGATATTGGAAAGCTGGTGTAGGAGTTTATGGAAATTGCGGAATTAAGTAAGATCGCGCGTGAGAGCGGCATTGTCGGCGCCGGCGGAGCAGGCTTTCCGACTTATGGAAAATTTACGGAGCAGGCAGATATCATTCTTATGAATTGTGCAGAGTGCGAGCCGCTCCTAAAGCTCCACAGACAATTATTAAAGGAACATGCGCGTGAGATTTTGAAAGCATTTGCTTTGATCGCAGAGACAGTCCATGCAAAAGAAGCGATCATCGGGATAAAGGAAGAATATAAAAGCACAATCGAGGCAGTGGAGGAGCTTTTGGCAGAATATCCCATGATGCGGATTCATAAGCTGCCCGGCGCTTATCCGATGGGGGATGAGGTCGTGCTGATCTATGAGGCAACCGGAAAAGTCGTGCGTCCCGGCGGACTGCCGATTGAATGCGGTGTCGCTGTTTTTAATGTAGAGACGCTCTACAACGTGTATCGTGCCGTATGGGAAAAACATCCGGTGACGGATAAATATGTGACCATAGTCGGTGAGGTGGAGCATCCGGTGACGGTGCGCGTACCGGTCGGGATGCGTCTGGGCGAGGTGGCTTTGCTGGCGGGCGCAGCCACGACAGAGGAGCCTGTTTATATGCTCGGCGGTCCGATGATGGGAAATTTTGGGACGGAGAGCGGGACAGTGACCAAAACGACAAATGCGATTCTGCTCCTGCCAAAGGAGCATCCGCTGGTGCTGCAGAAAAAAAGCCGCTTTGCGATTTCCGTGGGAAGGGCGGCGTCTGCCTGCTGTCAGTGTGAGGTCTGCACGGACCTGTGTCCGAGAAACGCGCTGGGACATCCGATCGCGCCTCATTTATTCATGCGGTCAGCCGCGAATCGTGATTTTCGCGGACTGGAACCGTTTTTAGATACGATGTTCTGCTGCTCGTGCGGGTTATGCGAGCTTTATAGCTGCCCGCAGGGACTTTCTCCGCGCACGATGATCACGGAGTATAAGACAGAACTTCGCAAGGCGGGCGTAAAGCCGCCTGTGGTGGAGGCCTCCGGTGTTAAGGCGTCCAGAGCTTACCGCAGAGTGCCGGAGGAGCGTCTTGCGGCAAGACTTGGAGTGTCAGCATATGATAAGGACGCACCGCTTTCCGATACGAGGAAGGAATGCACAGAGGTAAAGCTTTTATTGTCGCAGCATATCGGAGCTCCCGCAGTACCGGTCGTTTCGGCAGGTGACCGGGTGGCGTGCGGCACGCCGATTGCAGCGGCGGCAGACGGACTCTCGGCTACCGTTCATGCGTCGATCAACGGAACAGTGAGAGAGGTAACGCCGCAGTATATTGTGGTGACTGCAGACAAAAATCATCCGGGAAGTGAGGAATAGCTATGCAAAAGGCAATAGGCATGATAGAATATAAAACAGTATCGGCGGGAGTATTGGCGGCAGACCAGATGGTAAAGACAGCGGATGTTGAGATTTTAGAAGCGCAGACCGTTTGTCCTGGCAAATATATCGCGCTGATCGCAGGAGATTTGAGTGCAGTCAACGCGGCGGTGGAGCGTGCGAAGCACACAAGACCGGAGGAGATGATCGGCAGCTTTGTGCTGGGAAATCCTGACGAATCTATATTTCCGGCAATCTACGGAACGAGCCATGTCGAAAAAATGAGCGCGCTTGGAATCTTGGAGACCTATGATGCGGCTTCTTTGATCGTTGCTGCAGATATTGCGGCAAAGACTGCGATCGTGGAACTGATCGAGCTTCGCATTGCAAAGGGGATGTGCGGAAAATCTTATGTGATGCTGACCGGCGAGGTTGCAGCCTGTGAGGCTGCGATCGCCAAAGCAAAAGCGGCGGCGGGTGAGAGCGGGATGTTTTTAGATTCCTCGGTCATTGCGCATCCCGATCCGCAGATCTGCCGGACGATTATTTAGCGCATGCAGATGTTTCCTGCGGGACTTCTGACACTGGTGATTGCAGCCCCTTAAGCGTGCTCTTATGATAAAGGTTTGGAAACTGAAAAACCGGAGGTAAGCGAATGCTGGCGGCAGAGAGAAGGAATTTGATTTTAGAGAAGCTTCAGGATGAGAAAAAAGTCATCGTCTCAGAGCTTGGCGAACGATTCGGCGTCTCGGAGGAGACAATCCGCAGAGACCTTGATAAGCTGGAAAAGGAAGGCTTTGCGGTAAAAAGCTACGGCGGCGCAGTCTTAAATGAGAGCAACAGCTTTGATATGCCCTTTAATATCCGGAAAAAGAAAAATATGAAGGGCAAGCAAAAGATCGCGGAGCTGATCGGCGGTCTGGTACATGACGGGGATCACATAATTTTAGACCCAAGCACCACGGCGGTGTCGATCGTCAAGATGCTTAAGGACAGGAAACGCCTGACGATCATTACAAATTCTATAGAGGTGCTTGTGGAGCTAACCGATGTAAATGGCTGGGAGGTCATTTCCACCGGGGGAACGCTAAAAGAAAATTACCTTGCGCTTGTGGGGGCACGGGCTATGCAGGGGATTGCCTCGTTTCATGCCGATAAGGCGATCTTCTCCTGCAAGGGAATTGCTATGGACAAAGGCGTCACGGATGCAAACGAGTTGTTTTCGCAGGTCAAACAGACGATGCTGCGTTCTGCGGCACAGAGGATTCTGGCTGTCGATCACACCAAGTTTGACAAGGTGGCATTCTCCCAGATCTGTGATATTTCAGACATTGACCTGATTGTCACGGACCTTAAGCCATCCGATGCGTGGATGTCATATTTTGCGGAAAAGAATATCACCTGTCTCTATGGAGAGGAGACGGAGTGACGGCGCCGATCAATGAAAAAGTGCGTCAGTATTTTTGCAGAACATACTGCTTTGGAGTAATGCCCATATATTTTTTAAAAATTTTAATAAAGTAGCTGATGTCGTTGAAGCCGCAGTTGAGAGCAACCTCCGTGATCGTCGTATCGGTTGTGGAGAGTTGCTCTCTTGCACATTCGATCCGGTAATAATTCAGATAGTCGATCGGTGTGCGCTGGGTGATCTGCCGAAAAAAGCGGCAAAAATATTTCGGATTCATTCCGGCAAGCGAGGCGAGCGTCTCAAGCGTGATTTCCTCCGTATAGTGCTCCTCGATGTAGCGCAGGACCTGTTTTAATTGCTTCAGGCGATAGGAGACCTGTTCCTTTTCTTTTGTACGGAGGGAATAGAGCTTGTGCTCCAAAATAAAGCCGATCAGCAGATATAACGAGCCCTGCACGATAAATTCATAGCCTGCGTATTTGGCGTACATCGCCTGAAATAAGGTGTCCGTAGTCTGGCGCAGGAACAGATCGTCTCCCGGAAGCTGCTGGTAGATAAGCAGCTCATGGCTCATGATCGCTTCTACCTGCTGTCTGCAGATGTGATTATCCTTTAATAAAAGCTTCATATCAAATACAAGACTTTCATAGACGCAACCCTGCGGCATTCCGCCGTGGAGCATCCCGTCCTGAATAAAGATAATGTCTCCGGCAGAGAGACGATAGAGCTGATTGTTGATCGTGAGCAGAAAGTGACCGCTGATAATACGGAGCAGTTCACATTCAAAATGCCAATGATAAACCATCTGGTAGCGAGGATGTCTCTCATCCACATGGTAGACGGCAATCGGAAAATCAAATGTCCCCTGTTTTCTTCTTTCCTGATATTCCAGATACTTCATAAAACTCCCATTCCTAAAATAAAAGTGAATATTATACGATTTTTTGTAATTATAACACAAGAAATCGGGGGACGGCAAACGTATAATAAAAGTAACAAAAATTTTATTGACATAAGAGTGACCCGCGAAGCGTGCCGCTCGTTGTTTAGAAACGTTTGTAAGGAGGGCTTTAAAATGGCAAAAAGCAGATTGATTGGGGATTATCCGGTGATCGGAATCCGTCCGACGATTGACGGAAGAAGGGGTTATCTTGACGTTCGTGCAAGTCTTGAGGAGCAGACGATGGGCATGGCGCTTGCGGCAAAGGAGCTGTTTGAGAAGAATTTGAAATATTCCAACGGAGAGCCGGTAAAGGTCGTGATCGCCGACACGACAATCAGCCGCGTGGCAGAGTCCGCTGCCTGTGCGGATAAATTTAAAAAAGAAGGCGTAGACATCACGCTGACCGTAACACCGTGCTGGTGCTACGGCTCGGAAACCATGGATATGGACACAAAGACGATCAAAGGCGTGTGGGGTTTTAACGGCACGGAGAGACCGGGTGCTGTTTATCTTGCGTCCGTGCTTGCGACACATGCCCAGAAGGGACTGCCCGCCTTCGGCATTTACGGACATGACGTGCTTCCGGCAGATGAGAAGGAGATTCCGCAGGATGTTGTGGAGAAGCTGCTTCGCTTCGGACGTGCCGCTGTGGCAGTTGCTACGATGCGCGGAAAATCCTATCTGCAGATTGGTTCGATCTGCATGGGAATCGGCGGCTCTATCATCAGCACTGATTTTATCGAGGAGTATCTTGGAATGCGTGTGGAGTCTGTCGATGAGGTAGAGATCATCCGCAGAATGTCTGAGAATATTTACAATCAGAAGGAATACGAGAGGGCGCTTGCTTGGACGAAGGAGCACTGCAAGGAAGGCTTTGACAAGAACCCGGATGAGGTGAGAAAGTCACCGGAGGAGAAGGAAAAGGATTGGGAGTTTGTTGTTAAGATGATGTGCATCATCAAAGACCTGATGAACGGCAACCCGAATCTTCCCGACAACTGCAAGGAGGAGCGGCTGGGTCACAATGCGCTGGCAGCAGGCTTCCAGGGACAGAGACAGTGGACAGATTTTTATCCGAACTGCGACTATCCAGAGGCGCTGTTAAATACAACGTTTGACTGGAACGGCGCGCGTGAGCCGTATATTCTGGCAACCGAGAATGATGTGCTGAACGGACTTGGCATGATGTTTATGAAGCTTTTGACACACCGCGCGCAGATTTTTGCGGATGTGCGTACCTATTGGAGTCCTGCGGCAGTAAAGCGAGTGGCGGGCTATGAGCTTACGGGCGTGGCAAAGGAAGTAGACGGATTTATCCATCTGATCAATTCCGGTGCGGCATGTCTGGACGGAAACGGTGCGGCAAAGGATGAAAACGGCAATTCGGTGATGAAGCCGTGGTATGAGGTGACCGAGGAGGATCAGAAGGCAATCCTGCAAGCAACGGAATGGTGCGCGGCAGATAACGGATATTTCCGCGGCGGCGGCTTTTCCTCCAGATGGGAGACAACGGGCGAGATGCCGGCGACGATGATCCGATTAAATCTTGTAAAAGGCTTAGGACCGATGCTGCAGATTTGTGAGGGCTGGACCGTTGCGCTTCCCCAGGAGGTTTCCCATAAGCTTTGGAAGGTGACAGACTATACATGGCCGTGTACATGGTTTGCGCCGAGAGTAACCGGAGAGGGCGCATTTAAGTCGGCTTATGATGTGATGAACAACTGGGGTGCGAACCATGGCGCGATCAGCTACGGTCATATCGGTGCGGATTTGATCACGATGTGCTCGATGCTGCGCATTCCGGTGGCGATGCACAATGTACCGGAAGAAGATATTTTTCGTCCGGCGGCATGGAACGCGTTTGGCATGGATAAGGAAGGACAGGATTACAGAGCCTGTGCCGCTTACGGCCCGTTATATAAATAGCAGGAGGGATATGGCATGCTGAAGGGAATACCACCAATCCTTTCTCCGGAGCTGCTAAAGGTGCTCTGTGAGATGGGACACAGTGACAGGATCATTATTGCGGACGGAAATTTTCCGGCGGAGTCTATGGGAAAAGACGCGATCGTCATCCGCTGCGACGGACATGGCGTGCCGGAGCTTTTGGATGCGATTCTTACAGTCTTTCCGTTAGACACCTATGCAGAGAAGCCGGTGAATCTGATGGAGGTCATGAAGGGCGATACGGTTGAGACGCCCATATGGGATACATACAAGGAGATTATCGCAAAGCATGACGCGAGAGGCGCGGCGGCGGTTGGAAATATTGAGCGCTTTGCCTTTTATGAGGAGGCGAAAACCGCTTATGCGATCATCGCAACCGGAGAGACGGCGCTTTATGCCAATATCAGCCTGCAAAAGGGTGTTGTGTAAAGGGGGAGCGTATGGCATCGTATTATTTGGCGGTAGATATTGGAGCTTCGAGCGGCAGACATATTCTGGGAACCTTAGAAAATGGAAAGCTGCATTTGGAGGAGGTGTACCGTTTTGAAAACGGGATGCAGGAGAAGGACGGTCATCTCTGTTGGGATCATTCCTATCTTGTTGCGGAAATCAAAAATGGAATGAAGCGGTGTAAGGAATTGGGAAAAATTCCAAAGAGTGTGGGAATTGATACATGGGGCGTTGATTTTGTGCTCTTAGATGAAAACGGAGCAAAGCTTGGAGATTCTGTCGGCTATCGCGACCACAGAACGGATCATGTCAGGGAGAAGCTGGATGTAGTGATCAGTCAAAGGGAGCTTTATGCGCGTACCGGCATTCAGTTCCAGCTGTACAATACCTTAAATCAGTTGCTGGCATTCAAGGAGGAGCATCCCCAGCAGTTGGCAAAAGCAAAGGCGCTGCTGATGACGCCCGATTATTTTAACTACTGTCTGACGGGGAAGCTGCATCAGGAATACACGATCGCATCGACAAGCCAGCTGCTTTCTCTTGAGACGGGGAACTGGGATTATGAGCTGATCGAGCGGCTCGGACTGCCGAAGGAGATTTTTCTTCCGGTCGAGAGACCCGGAACCGTTTCGGAGCCGTTGGCAGAGGCGGTCGCAGAGGAGATCGGATTTTCCTGTGAGGTCACGCTCATTGCCTCCCACGATACGGCGTCTGCCGTTATGGCGGTTCCGAGCCTGTCCGATACGGCGCTCTACATAAGCTCCGGCACATGGTCCCTGATGGGCTGTGAGAGCAGGGAGAGCAGCAACAGCAGCGAGAGCATGGACGGTGGGTTTACGAATGAGGGCGGCTATGACTTCCGTTACCGTTATCTGAAGAACATCATGGGGCTTTGGATGATCCAGTCGGTACGAAAGGAGATCGGCGGGGGAAAATCTTATGGGGAAATCTGTAAGGAGGCGTCGGGGAAAGAAATTGCGTCCATCGTAGACTGTGACGATGCATGCTTTCTCTCACCGGAAAGTATGGTCACAGCAGTGCAGGATTACTGCAGGAATACAAGACAGCAGGTGCCGGTGACGCTGCCGGAGATTGCGTCTGTCATTTACAACAGTCTGGCGAAGTGCTATGCTGATACAAAGCAGAGGATTGAAAAGCTGACGGGAAATACCTTCGACCGTATTTATATTATCGGAGGAGGCTCACAGGCAGATTACTTAAATGAGCTGACTGCAAAATATGCGCAGTGTAAGGTTTCCGCAGGACCTACCGAGGCGACGGCGATCGGCAATCTTCTTGCGCAGATGATCCGCGACGGCGAATTAGAGGATCTGCAGGAAGCAAGAAAATGTGTGATGGAAAGTTTTGAACTAATGTTGTATAATAATTAAAGAGAGGCTTCCGTGGTTTTGGACTGATTCCGGAATCGCGGAAGCCTGTACTGTTTTTTGCGGAAAGAACAGACCGCTGAAAGCGGGGAGAGGGGATTGGGAGTATAGGATGTATCGGGTGATCGTGGTGGATGACGAGCCGCTGATCCGGGAGCGGATCTGCAAAAAAATGGATTGGGGGAGTATCGGTTACGAGCTTGCGGGGAAGTTTGAGCACGGAAGGGCGGCAAAGGAGTTTTTGGAGCAAAATGCCGTGGACGTTGTCTTGACAGACATCTGTATGCCGTATATGGACGGCATTGCGTTAAGCGAATATATTTACAAAAATATGCCGCAGGTGAAGGTGATTATTTTCAGCGGCTTTGATGATTTTGAATATGCGCAGAAGGCAATTCATTATCAGGTGGAGGAATACCTGTTAAAGCCGGTGACGGCGGAGGATTTGTCGAAGCTTTTGATAAAACAGAAAATGAAAATGGATGAGGAGCAAAGGGCGAGGGAAAACAGCAGGAAGCTTAGCCGTACCCTTCATAAAAATAAGATTTATCTTTATTCACAGGCGCTGCAAAAGCTGTTTTGCGGCAGCAGCCCGGCGCAGGAATGTATTAAGGAGCTGGAGGAGTGCGGCATCGAGCTTTCCGGGACAAGCTTTTATCCGGTCATTCTTAGGTTGAATGAGAGCGGCAGACAAAGCGCACTGTTTCAGTTTGTGGCGTACAATATCGTACAGGAGCTCGTGCACAAGCAGGGACTCGGCTGGGCGGGACTTGGCTATGAATGCGATATTTTTATCTGCTTTTGCAACAAGGGCTTTGGCGGAGAGGAGTTTACAAGAGAGGTGCGGGCATGCTTATCCGGCATCAGCGCTACGCTGCGGACCACCATGCAGGTGGAGTTTGTCATTTCCGTTGGAATCTGTGTCTCATCGCTTGAGGAGATCAGCGCTTCCTGTCGGAGGGCAATGGAGCATTTCAGACATTGCCATACGGCGGATGAGGATTTGATTTTGTGGGAGAACAGCGCCGGAGACGATGGAGCGCGCAGCCGGACTGTGATGCTTGCGATGGAATATCTGCTTTTAAATTACGGCAGACCGGAGCTTACGCTAACGGAGGTCTGTCAGCATTTTGGCGTCAGTGTGACAAGGTTTTCGGCAAATTTCAAGCAGCAGTACGGAGAGACATTTGTGGAGGCGCTTAGTAGGATACGCATGGAGGAGGCAAAGAAGCTTTTGCGCACAACGAACCTGAAAAATTATGAGATCGCCGAGCGTGTGGGATTTGCAGACCCACATTACTTTAGCGTGGCGTTTAAAAAGGCAACGGGAAAATCGCCGACGGAGTGGGGGAGGGATCATGAGAGGTCGTAGGTTTTTTTCGTCCGTCAGCATAAAAAAGACGATGACCTACGCATTTTTGGCTTTGGTCATCAGCGCGGTGCTCGCCTTTTTACTTGTATCGCTCTCCTCCACAAGCCGCGCAGTCATTTGGAATTCTATTTATCATGGACAGCAGATGAACCAGATGATCAACGACCAGATTGATTCCTATATTGAATACATGGAAAATATCTCCATTCTCGTCTCTGAGGATGAGGATGTTCCGCGTTATCTGTTTTATGGGCTGTATGAGGGGGAGGAGCGTGAGAAGATACTGGGAAATTCCAATTATTCTCCGGTCTATGATATTGACAGGGAAAGCCTTCAAACGAGGATTACGGATCAGTTCCTAACGGTTATGAAAGCAAGAGGCGATATTGCCAATATCGGTATTTTATATGAGGATGAGGCTTACATTTTTAACGACGGTACGGATCAGATCAATCCGAATATTAAGCTGGAGGAATTGGAGTGGATCAGGCAGACGAGACAGTCTGCGGATGGTATGTCTTTATCTGCCTCTCATGTGCAGAATCTGGTCCTGAATGATTACCGATGGGTGATCACATTAAGCAGGGTTATCCGCAATCCATATACGAATGAGCGGCAGGGCTTGTTTTTTATTGACTTAAATTATGATACGATCAGCGATCTTTGTGAGAAAAATGCGACGGGGGAGCACGGGTATGTTTTTATTTTGGATGAAAACGGCAATATCATTTATCATCCCAAGCAGCAACTGTTATACAGCGGATTGATGGAGGAGCGGATCTGTGAGGTGCTTGCCTGCAAAGACGGCTATTTCATCACAGAGGAGAAATCACTTTATACGATGTCGCACTCAAAAAAGACGGGCTGGACGGTGGTTGGCGTTTCTTATCTGGATGAGATGACAAAAATGCGCACGCAGATCACCTATATCTTTATTCTGACGGCGGCTGTTTTGATCGGGGCTGCGGTTATTTTTTCCAAGCTTTTGGCACAGCGGATCACGCTGCCGATCCTGCGGCTGCGGGAGTCGATGCGCGAGGTGGAGCGTGGAAATTTTGCCGGCGCAAATGTGGAGGTGTCGGAGCAAAATGAGATCGGAAGTCTTGGAAACAGCTTTAATCTGATGACGGAGAAGATTGAGGAATTAATGGAGCAGAATGTGGCGGAGCAGCGGGAAAAGCGAAAGATCGAATTGCGTGCCTTACAGTCGCAGATCAATCCCCATTTTCTCTATAATACGCTTGATTCTATTATCTGGATGGCGGAGAGCGGGGAGAATGCACAGGTTGTTAAGATGACATCCTCCCTTGCGCAGTTGATGAGACAGAGCTTTAACAATAAGCAGGATATTGTCCCTCTTTCGTCTGAGCTTGCGCATGTAAAAAGCTACCTCATGATCCAGAAAATGCGGTATCTGGATAAGCTGAATTTTGAGATCGTGCTGGAGGAAGGCTTGGAGAATTTTACTATCGTCAAGCTGGTGCTCCAGCCGCTTGCCGAAAACGCGATCTATCACGGCATCCGTTATAAGGAAGGGATGGGAACGATATGGATCGGCGCGCGGGCGGTCGGGGATGAGCTGGAGATCACGCTGGCAGACGACGGCGTCGGTATGGATGCAGATACGCTGCGTCATATTTTTGACGAGCATAAGGTCAATTATAATTCAAACGGCGTTGGCGTTTATAATGTGCAGCGCCGGCTGAAGCTTTATTATGGGAGCGATTACGGCTTGTCCTATGAGAGTGCGATGGGGAAGGGGACAAGGGTAACGCTGCGGATTCCGGGAGAGCGAAAAAAATGAGTAGGAGGCATAGGAGCGCCGTATGCGCAGGTACGCTGTTGATCATAAGCATCCTGCTGTTTGGTTATGACCGTTATATGCAGGAGCGAAACAGGGAGCTTTCGATCATTTACATTCCAAAGGTGGAGGATGAGGATAATCAGTTTTGGAGCACACTGCTTGCGGGCGCGCGTCTGGCAGCAGATGAGAAAAATATCAGCTTAACGATTGCCGCGCCAAAATCGGAGCAGGATTATGAGGGACAGAATGCATTGATCCTGTGGGCGATCGAGCAGCAGCCGGATGCGATTTTGCTTTCGCCCTGCGATTATGAGGAAAATCTGACGGCGGCACGTCTGGTGGGAGAGAGCAAAATTCCTCTCGTGTTTGTAGATTCCGGCGTAAAAGAGGAGCTTGGCGATTGTATGGTCGCAACGGATAATTTCATCGCAGGCGTTCGGATGGGTGAGCTGGCGAAGGAGAAGCTTACTGCGGACACGCAGATCGCGATCGTCAGTCATATCAAAAATTCCACGACGGCAGTGGAGCGCATGGAGGGGATCAGGTATGCACTTGGGGATGACGCAGCACAGATCGCAGAAATTGTTTATTGTGATTCTGATTACGGAAGGGCGGAGGAGCTGACGGAGGAGATACTCGCCGCACATCCGGAGATCGGACTGATCATCGGCACAAATGAATATGCCGCGGTCGGAGCGGCGAGAGCGGTAAAGCGCATGGGCAAGGGCGAGGAGATCACAATGATCGGCTTTGATAATTCCGTGGAGCAGGTGCAGTTTTTGGAGGAGGGGATTTTGGACGGAATCGTCATTCAAAAATCGTTTAACATGGGTTATCTGGCGGTCGAGCAGGCGGCGGCGATCGCAAGGGGCGAGCCGTATCAGGCGCACATTGATTCCGGCTCGGTGACGATCACGCGTGAAAATATGCAAAAGCCGGAGAATCAGAAGCTTTTATTTCCGTTTATCCAAAAGCAGTATCAGCAGGAAGGAAGAAAAGGCGGCGGAGAGTGACGTGCGCCCTGATTTTGCATACAATAGAGAAACAAGGATGCAATGAGGGCGCAGATGCTATATAATTCATTGACAAGCCGCTATGAAATCGAGGAGCTAAAAAGGAGCTATCCGTTTCTTGAGACCGGGAGCATTGGAAAAAGCGTGATGGGCAGACCGATTCCTTATATTAAGATCGGTACGGGAAGCACACAGGTTTTTTACAATGCTTCTTTTCATGCAAATGAGAATATCACAACCGGAATTTTGCTGAAATTTGCAAGGGAGTATGCGAGGGCTTATGCCGAGGGGAGAGATTTATACGGGGTTTCGGCAAAGGAGCTGTTCGCTTCGTATCAGCTTTATCTGGTCCCGATGGTAAATCCTGACGGTGTGGATTTAGTGAACGGCTTGTTGAGAAGCGGCAGCTACTATGAGCAGGCACGGGCGATCGGAGCGTCATATCCGGAAATTCCGTTTCCGAATGGCTGGAAGGCAAATATTGACGGCGTGGATTTAAACCTTCAATTTCCGGCAGGGTGGGAGCAGGCAAAGATGATCAAGGCGGCGCAGGGCTACACTTCTCCGGCGCCGCGCGACTATGTCGGCAGCGCGCCGCTTACGGCGCCCGAGAGCCGGGCAGTTTATGACTTTACAAGGGCGAATGATTTTTCGCTGATCCTTGCCTACCACACGCAGGGAGAGGTGATCTACTGGAAGTACTTAGACTATGAGCCGGCGCGTTCTTATGAGATCGCACAGTATTTTGGCAGTGTCAGCGGTTATGCGGTGGAGGAGACGCCTTCGGCGTCCGGTTATGCCGGCTACAAGGATTGGTTTATTCAGGAATATGACAGACCGGGGTATACGATAGAGGTGGGACTTGGCGAAAATCCGCTTCCGGAATCGCAGTTTGACAAGATTTACGAGGCGAATAAGGGAATTTTGCTCGGCGGAATGACCCAGATCTAGGAAGTGAAAAGTCTTTTCGTTGCAAAATTGCGTCTGTAATGTTACACTGGGAGGCATGGAAAGTAAGACAAAGGAACAGATGATCATCAGTGATGAATATTTATGGGAACCGGATGGTATGGGAGGCGCGCGTTTGCTTGGAATGTATGGGCAGACGTCGCAGGCCTTCGTTCCCGGACAGATAGATGGGGTGCCGGTGACGGAGATCGGTGCATATTGCTTTGCGGGGCGTGGAAGGGAGCGCAGCGAAAAGACAACAGAAAAAGCGCCCTTACGGGCGCTTGCCGGCGAAGCGGTAGAGTCCGTGCATTTGCCAAGGACGATCCGGCGCATCGGCAGCTATGCTTTTTATCAGTGTACACGCTTGGAGCGGCTTTCTTTATACGGCAGTGTCTGCGAGGTCGGCGGCGATGCATTTATGAATTGTCACCGGCTGCATACATTGACTGTGCGGACAGAAGATGCTCAGATGGAGGGCGTGCGCCAGATGCTGGCGCAGCTGTCCTTAGACGTAGAGGTAAGCTTTCTGGAAAAAGATGTGGTGCGCGCACGTCTGCTTTTTCCGGAATACTATGAAAGCTATGATGAAATCGCGCCGGCACATGTATTTAGCAGAAATATTGAGGGAGAGGGCTTCCGCGCCAGACAGTGTGTACGGGCGGGAGAGATTGATTTTGCGCTTTATGACAGTATTTTCCAAAAGGCGTGCGCAGAGGAGCGTGAGACGACGCTAAACCGCCTTGCCTTAAACCGTCTTTGTTATCCTGTGGGACTGGCAGAAGAAAAAAGACAGATGTATGAGAGCTATATCAGAGAGCACGCAGACAGTGTCTGCGCCGCGGCTGTTTGCGGCAGAGATGAGGAAACTGTTTTATTTTTGTGTGAACAAAGGCTTCTTACGGCAGCGCAGCTAGACGACTGCATCCGTCTGGCTGCGGAGGAGGAGTGGGCAAAGGGCGCGGCTTCATTTTTGCGTATGAAGGAGCAGTTTTTTAAAGAAAAGACGATCGAGGAGCGCTATAGCTTTGACGCGTTTGAATGAGAAGAAAGCCTGCTAATAAAAAGTCAAGTGTTTTTGAAGAAAATTTCAGAAATCTGATTTGATATTTTTAGGCACAACTTTTAAGCCGCCAAAAGTGCCGGCTTTGAAAGAGGTGATATAAAAAAGATGCTATGATGTCTGCTCTAAGTTACGCAGGCACTCCTTGACCTTGCCATAGTAGATCCGCAGGAACTTATTTGCTCCGGCTGTCATGTAGACGTAGTAGGGCTTTCCCTGAGACCGTTTTTTGTCAAGAAAACGGTACACCGGATCGTTTTCCGGGGCATTTTGAAGCAGAGTCGTCATGATCTGGAACAGAGTCTTACGCAGCCTTGCAGAGCCAACTTTGGAAGACCTGTTGCTCTTGGATTTATGCTGGCCGGACTCATCCACACCAGGGTCAACACCGGCAAAGGCAGTAAGTGCTTCCCTGTGTGTAAATCTGGATACGTCACCAATCTCGGCGATAAGTTGGGGACCATAGGTTTTTCCGACTCCATAGATTCCCATTACGGTGCTGTACTCGGGAAGTGTAGAGGCCAGCTCATTCATTTCCCTGCGTAGCCGTTCCACATGCTCGGAAGCAAGGTTCAACTGCTGGATGCTTTGCTGGATCAACAGCTTGTAGGTCTTCTCTTTTGGAAAGACAGCAACCAGTTCTTTTGCGGCATTGAACAGCTTTTCAGGCTTGTCCGGCTGAAAGATATAGTGGTGTTTCTTGCAGAAAGCCCTGTAACGTTCTGTAAAGGCTTTTAATCCGGTTTTACGGACGCAATCCACATGCCAGAAAGAATAAGCGTAATCAACCCATTTTTCACTCCCGTCTTCACGGGCAGGGCTGTCAAAGAGTTTGTGGACGCCGGGATATGTATTATCCAGTAGCGCGATCAGGTTTGCTTTTGCGGCGACTTTCTGCTTCATGAAGAAGCTGAATTGAGAGTTTAAAGTTTTTAACTGAGTACGTGTATTATCCATACCTGAATACTGACGTAGTTCGGTCCAGTTGTCAAGCGTATAGCGGGCAATCTTTTTAGCATCTGCCGGATCGGATTTGACTTTGCGCAGAGAATTGTTGCCAAAGTTTTTTATCAGATGTGGGTTTACAACGGAAACAAACAATCCGGCTTGAGAAAGAGCTTTGAGAACAGGCTCATGGTATCTGCCGGTGCATTCCATCACAATCATGGTATCGCCATCGAGCGTACCAAGATAGCTTGTAAGTTCATTCAGGCTATGGGATGTGTGAGAAACATCAAAGGGCTTGCGAATCACAGTGCGGCCAGGCTGCAGGACTGCTACGGTGCTCTTTCCCTTTGAAACATCAATACCTACTGCATTGTACATTCTTATGTACCTCCAAAAGTATAATTGCATGGATTCCAGCTTTTCTCATTGCCGATTCCATCTCATGGGGTATCAAACGAACGTACTATGGCAGTTCAACCTGCATAAATCGAACGGCTGCAATGACAGGCTGGCTGACAGGCTTTCTTACGGACGCCAATGGTCCTAGGAGGTCTCGTCAGACCGATGCCTAATCATTATACAGCTTAAACAATGAGAGGATTAAGTCCCAACTGGCTGTTGGGTACTGAAACCCTACACTTATATATTAGGAGGAGGGCGCGATGGCGCATAGAAAGACACAGACAGAGTGGGAAACGGAAATGTCTGAGAAGATTTTGGAGCATACACGCAACGAGATTTATCTGGAGCTGCGTTTTTTGGAGATTGCACTTTCGCAGCTTGTGCCAAAGGCGGACGGCACGGTGCAGACGTTTGCAACAGACGGAGCATATCTTTGTTTTTCATCGGAACAGGTACTTAGGGTATTTCGGCAGAATGCGTTTTTTCTAAACCGTGTATATTTACACACCGTGCTTCACTGTCTCTTTTCCCATCTGTGGATTGGCGGCAGCCGTCCGCCGCGTCTGTGGCAGCTTGCCTGCGACATTGCCGTTGAGTATGTCATTGATGGGATGGACAAGCAGTGCACGAGACGTATTTTAAGCTTTACGCGAAAAGAGCTTTACGCGAAGCTTCAGGCAAAAGAGGGGGCGGTCTCAGCCGCAGTCATCTATCGGATGCTAAAGGAGATGGAGACGCAGGAGGACGGTATGGAGCAGCTTCTTTTGCTGGAGCAGGAGTTTTATACCGATGATCACAGATACTGGCCGAGGCAAAGGGAGGGCGGCGCGGCGCAGCAGGCGGCAGCGGAGAATCAAAAGAAATGGAATAAAATTGCAAGACAGACGAGCATGGAGCAGCAGCGCAGGGGAGACGAGACAAAAGAGGGAGAGGAGCTTCTCTCCGCGCAGCTTGCCGCAGAGCGCGGCAGACGTAGCTATCGTGACTTTTTGCGGAGGTTTGCGGTATTAAGGGAGGAGCTTTGCTGCGATCCCGATGAGTTTGATCTGAATTATTATACCTATGGATTAAAGGTTTATGGAAATCTGCCGCTGATCGAGCCGGTGGAGAGCCGTGAGGCAAAGAAAATCCGAGAGTTTGTGATCGTGATCGATACCAGCTATTCGACAAGCGGCAGTCTTGTGGAGCAGTTTTTGCGGGAGACCGTCGATATTTTAAAACAGAGCGACAGCTTTTTTTCGGATTCCGTGATACGCATTTTACAGTGTGATGATCGGGTGCGCAGTGATGTGACGCTGACCGGAGAACGTGAATTAGAGCAGTTTTTGCAGGAATTTCAGTTGATCGGAGGCGGAGGCACGGATTTTCGCCCAGCATTTTTATATGTGAATGAGCTGCGGGAGCATGGAGAATTAAGCCATTTGCGGGGGCTTTTGTATTTTACGGATGGAAAGGGCGTCTATCCGAAAAAACGCCCGGAGTATGAGACGGCATTTTTATTTTTGGAGGATTATGAGGAGGCGGCAGTGCCGCCTTGGGCAATGAGGCTTCGGCTGGAGCCGGAGGAATTTACGGTGAAGGAAGAAAGAGGAAAGAAAAAGGAATGAATATCAAGCAGGCAAAAAATGAGATCAAACATACCGTGCAGGCATATCTTGCCAAGAACGCGCACGGAGAATATAAGATACCGGCGATTAGACAGCGGCCGATACTTTTGATGGGACCACCGGGCGTGGGCAAGACGCAGATTATGGAACAGATCGCAAGGGAGCTTCAGGTGGGGCTTGTGTCGTATACGATCACACATCACACAAGGCAGAGCGCAGTCGGGCTCCCGTTTATCCGCGAGGAGGAGTTTGACGGCAGGACATATTCTGTCACGGAGTATACGATGAGCGAGATCATCGCGAGCGTATACCGCAGGATCAGAGACAGCGGACAGCGGGAGGGGATTTTATTTATTGATGAGATCAACTGTGTGTCGGAGACGCTGGCGCCGACGATGCTCCAGTTTCTGCAGTGCAAGACATTTGGAAATCAGGCGGTGCCAAAGGGCTGGCTGATCGTGGCGGCGGGAAACCCGCCGGAGTACAATAAGTCGGTGCGGGATTTTGATATGGTAACCTTAGACCGCGTGCGCTATCTGACGGTAGAGGCAGATTTTAAGGTATGGAAGGAGTACGCGAGGGCAAGACAGGTACACGGAGCGATTTTAAGCTATCTGGAGCTTCGGTCAAATAATTTCTACCGCATCGAGGCGGACGTGGACGGTATGCGTTTTGTGACGGCACGAGGTTGGGAGGATCTGTCAAACCTGATGAGTGTTTATGAGGAAATGGGGCTGCCCGTGGACGAGGGAATTGTGGCGGAGTTTTTGCATCACCCCGATATTGCAGAGGATGCGGCGGCATATTTTGATCTGTACCGGAAATATCAGGATGATTACGGAATCCCCGAGATCCTTTCCGGCAAAACGAAACCGGCAGTGTTTGCGCGTATTTATCGGGCGGCGTTTGACGAACGGATCGCTGTCACGAATCTGCTGCTGGACGGACTGTGCGCGATGTTTCACAGGACGGCAGCCGCGCGTGAGCTGACGGATGCATGGTTTGCGTTTTTAAAGGAGTACCGGGCACAGCTGGCGGGGGAGCTGCCAAAGGATCTCTATGAGCGGATGGTCAAAGAGCGGGAGGAGGCAGCTGCGCGCGTGATGGCAAACGGAGGCTATACGAGAGAGGAGCAGTCCCTGCAAAAAAGTCTGCTTGCACGGCTTAAGGATCATGCGCCAAAGGGCGGCGATGCAAAGGAATGCTTTGCGCAGGCAGCGGCAGGCTTTGCGCAGCAGAAGGAGGCGCTTGCATCGCTTGAGGAGGAGACGGCGCAGGCCCTCGAGCACGCATTTGATTTCATGGAGCAGGCGTTTGAGCACGGACAGGAGCTTGTCGTGTTCGTGACGGAGCTGACCATGAACGGCGATGCGGCGCTGTTTTTATCCGCACACGCCTGTGAGCGATATAAAGCTTACAGCAGCGAGCTTTTGGCGGGAACGCGCAGAGCGGAGCTCCTGTCGGAGCTGGCGCGGGATGAACAATAATATTTGAGGAGGGAATTTATGCAGTCACAGACAGAGCTTAGAAGCTTATTACAAAAAATCGATCACAGAGGATACCCGGCTTATAAGGACACGAAGGGCAGCTATGATTTCGGCAGCTATGTGCTCTCGATCGACCATGTGCAGGGAGACCCGTTTGCATCGCCGTCAAAGGTCAGTGTTCATGTAAAGGGCGGCGCGGCAAAGTTTCCGCCCGCACACTATCAGAAGAAATGCAGACGTATCGCCGTCTGCGATTATCTGCTGCGCCGTTTTGGAAAAGAGCTTGAGAAGGTGTCTTTTCAGGCGAAGGGATCGGGAAAAAGCGGGCTTATGGCGGTCAGCCGTCCGGGGCAGGAGGTGCTTTTGCGCACGGCATGTGAGATGAATGAAAAGAACGGTGATATTATATTGCGCCTTGAGATTGGATTTCCGGCAAACGGGCGTACGGTCAACGCGCGTGAGCTGGAGAAGATCCTGTTCCAGTTTTTGCCGGGCTGTGTGAAAAGAACGCTGTTTTATGCGGCATTGGATGAAGCGGAGGTGGCAAAGACGGCGGATATTGCCGAGGATGCGCAGTATATCAGAGAGCATTTAAAGGAGCGGGGCTTATGTGCGTTTGTCGCAAACGGCTCGATCCTGCCGCGGGAATCCGGCGTGTCGGGACGTCCGATGAAGGATGCCGTGAAGTTTCGCTCGCCAAAGGAGCTTGAGGTTTCCTTTACGCTGCCGCATTATGGCGAGATTTTTGGTATGGGTATCCGTCAGGGAGTCACGCTGATCGTGGGCGGCGGCTATCATGGGAAATCCACACTTCTTAAGGCGCTGGAGCTGGGCGTTTATAACCATATCGCAGGGGACGGCAGGGAATATGTCATCACGGACGATACGGCGGTAAAGATTCGCGCGGAGGACGGCAGGAGCATTCGGAAGGTAGATATTTCCATGTTCATCAGCAATCTTCCCAATAAGAAGGATACAAAGGAATTTTCTACGGAGGATGCGAGCGGAAGCACCTCGCAGGCAGCAAATGTTGTGGAGGCAATGGAGGCGGGTGCAACGACGTTTTTGATCGACGAGGATACAAGTGCGACGAATTTTATGATCCGGGATGAGCTGATGCAGCGTGTGGTCAATCGGGAGGATGAGCCGATCACGCCGTTTATCGACCGCATTCGTGAATTGTATGAGGAATACGGCGTTTCGACGATTCTTGTTGCCGGAAGCTCGGGTTCGTATTTCCATAAGGCGGACTGCATCATTCAGATGAACCAGTATGAGCCTGTGGAGATCACTGCGTTTGCAAAGGAGGAGGCAAAGCGCTATCCGATGCCGGAGACGTCCCTACCCCCACAGAGAAAGCCGTCCTGTGTGCGCTGCATCCGCGCGGACCGTGCATGGAAGGAGGACGCCCGCATGAAGCTAAAGACGATGGGGCGCGATGGGATTTCCATTAACCGCGACACCATAGACGTGCGCTATGTGGAGCAGCTTGCCGACAGCGAGCAGCTTGCGGCGCTTGCCTATCTCTTAAAATATGCGCAGCTTCATGTGTTTGACGGGAAGCGCACGCTGACCGCGTGTGTGGATGAGCTGCTTCGCGTGCTGGATGAGCGCGGACTGGCAGCAGTCTGTGAGAGCAGCTATGTTCCGTGCAATCTTGCGGCGCCGAGACGTCAGGAAATTTTTGCTTGTATCAATCGCTATCGCAGATTGATGGTCTAGGGAGAAGCTGGCGCCAGGTATGGAAGGCAGTTTTATGGATAGAAAAAGGACACAGGCATCACGTTTATTCTGGTGATGCCTGTGTCCTTCTGGTCCTGCTTATCCTGAGCTTCACAGAGTTGGCAGCCGATTACCGCAGTATGGGCAGTTTTTCATGTAAAATGCCCCGTGGGTTGGCAGTGCAGCACGGCAAAACGGACATTTCCAACCGGACATAGGAACGAAAAAGCCGGAAAGGGTCAGTACGATGCCTACGATCGATAGAAAGGAAAGATCGAAGTAACCGGAAAACACCATGAGCAAAATCCCTATGATTTTCAAGCTGGCGCTTAAAGCCCTTATTTCTCCCAAGGTCAATTTTTTCTTTTTTTTCTTCGTGTTTCGTTCTCTTTTCATTCGGCCCCCCTCCCTTTTCCTCCATAAATATCGTGCAGAAATTTCAGATAAAAAATCTGCTGCCGTTGTTTGGTTTGGTTATTTTAAATAATAGGATAGTTATTTTGTTTTGTCAAGTGTACTATTTGTACAAGGAGAAAGGGCGGTGGGGTTGATGATTCCACAAGGATATGGCAAAATAAGATAAGAAAATGCATATTTTGAATATCATCGACTTTCGCCCCTTTCTGTGCTATGATAGGAAAATACGAATCATAGAAAGGGGTATTTTCTATGGAGAATACGTCTGAAAACAACACGGCGCAGCAGCCATTCAAATATATCACCACGGCGGTGCTTGCTCATGTCGACGCCGGGAAGACGACGCTCTCGGAGGCGATGCTTTACGTCAGCGGCAACATCCGGAAGGCGGGGCGCGTGGACAACGGCGACGCGTTTCTTGACACGGACGAGATGGAACGCGCGCGCGGCATTACGATTTTTTCCAGTCAGGCAGTGCTAAAGCTGCCGGGCGGCGTGCTGACGCTTTTAGACACGCCGGGGCACGTCGATTTCTCTGCCGAGATGGAGCGCGTACTCTCTGTGCTTGATTACGCGATCCTCGTCATAAGCGGCGCAGACGGTGTGCAGGAACACACCATGACGCTCTGGCGGCTATTGCGGCATCTGAACATTCCGGTGTTTTTGTTTGTGAACAAGATGGATCAGGCGGGAACAGATCAAGAAAGACTGCTCGCACATCTGCGCCGCGTGCTCTCGGAAAACTGCGTGGACTTTTCGGACCGGGGGACGGAGGCATTTTACGAGAGCGCTGCAATGTGCGACGAGGCTGCGCTTGAGGAATATCTGGAAAACGGAGCGGTGTCGGATGACACGATCGCCGCGCTGATCGGGGAGCGGAAGCTGTTTCCCTGCTTTTTTGGCTCTGCGCGAAAGATGGAGGGTGTGTCAGAATTTCTGGAGGCATTCTTTGCCTATGCGAGGGAACCGGAATATCCGGCGGAGTTCGGGGCGAAGGTTTATAAGATCACGCGGGATGCGCAGGGAGTGCGTCTGACCCACATGAAGATCACCGGGGGAAGGCTTGCGGTAAAGCAGTTGTTATCCGGTGTGAAAAGAGGCGGTGCAGGCGGCGGGGGCGAAGCGGAAATCTGGGAGGAAAAGGTCAACCAGATCCGTATTTATTCGGGCGAGAAGTATGAGACGACAGATGCGGTTACGGCTGGGCGGATCTGTACGGTGACCGGTTTAAATGAGACATATCCGGGCGAGGGGCTCGGCGTGGAAGAAGCGTCAGAGCAGCCGGTATTAGAGCCGGTGCTCACCTATCGGATTCTTCCGCCGGAGGGAGTGGACGCGGCGCTTTTGCTGCCAAAGCTGCGGCTTTTGGAGGAGGAAGAACCACAGCTTCAGCTCGTCTGGGATGAGAAGCTGCGCGGTATTTTTGTTCGGATGATGGGAGAGGTACAGCTTGAGGTTTTAAAGAGCCGTATTCTGACGCGCTTTGGCATGGAGGTGACGTTTGGAGCGGGGCATGTGGTGTACCGCGAGACGATCGCGGACACGGTGGAGGGCGTCGGACATTTTGAGCCGCTGCGCCATTACGCGGAGGTGCATTTAAAGCTCGAGCCGGGAGAGCCGGGCAGCGGTATGCAGTTTGCAGCCGCGTGCAGTGAGGATGTGCTGGATAAAAACTGGCAGCGTCTGATCCTGACACATTTAAGGGAGCGGGAGCACCGCGGTGTGCTCACGGGTGCGGCAGTTACCGATATGAAAATCACGCTCGTGTCGGGCAGGGCGCATGTAAAGCACACGGAGGGCGGCGACTTCAGGCAGGCGACCTACCGTGCCGTGCGTCAGGGACTGATGCGGGCGAAGTCGGTGCTGCTTGAGCCGTATTATGATTTTGTTTTGGAAGTGCCGGAGCAGGCGGTCGGCAGGGCGATGACAGATGTGGAGCGGATGCACGGGGAGATCCGTTACGGCGAGGGCTGGGAGGAAGCAGACGAGGGCGCAGCGGGTGAGCCCATGCTGCGCCGCCTTGTGGGGAGCGCGCCTGTTGCCACGATGCAGAATTATCAGAAGGAGATCATTTCCTACACGAAGGGGCAGGGAAGGCTGACCCTTTCCAATAAGGGCTATTTCCCGTGTCACAATGCGGACGAGGTCGTGGAGGCTTTTGGCTATGATGCTGCGCGTGATACGGAGCACACGCCGGATTCCGTTTTCTGCGCGCACGGCGCGGGATTTGTCGTGCCGTGGGATCAGGTCGCAGAATATATGCACCTGCCGGGGATTTTTGCGGAGGCGTCGGAGGAGACACAGAAAAAGACGCAGCCGGAGAGTGCTTCGGCGCGGGAGGAGCTCTGGCTTGGCACGGAGGAGATCGACCGGATCTTAGCGCAGGCTTCCGGTGCAAGCAGGGGGACAAAGGAAGCGTGGAAGCGCGGCAGAGGACGGCGGGAGCAGCCCGCGTCTGTCGTTACAAGAACGTACCGCCCCCAAACGGGCGGCGTGGAATATCTTTTGGTGGACGGTTACAATATTATTTTTGCGTGGGAGGAGCTCGCAGAACTGGCAAGGGAGACGATCGACGGCGCGCGCGGAAAGCTTTTGGACATTCTCTGCAATTATCAGGCAATCCGCGGGTGCGAGCTGATCATTGTCTTTGACGCTTACCGTGTGGCGGGACATGGGACGGAAATTTTGGACTATCACAACATCCATGTGGTCTACACGAAGGAGGCGGAGACCGCAGATGCGTATATTGAGAAATTTGCCCACGCGCACGCAAGGGAGCACCGCGTGACTGTGGCGACCTCCGACGGGCTGGAGCAGATCATCATAAGAGGCGCAGGATGCCTGCTTTTATCGGCGAGAGATCTCTGGGAGGAGGTAGCGCGCGCGGGCAGACAGACGCTGGAGGCGTATCAAAAAAAGCGGGAAAAGAGCCGCTCCTATCTGCTGGACGGTGTTTTGCTCAAGGGGCTTTTGGAGGAGAAGGAACAGGAGGGGGACTAAATCTGTATCATTTACTTTGGCATATCGTATTGATTGATACATAGAGAGAAGACATACAGGACATACTAATAGAAAAAACGAGGTGGAATGAATATGGAAACAATGCGTGAATTATACGAGCGGGTGCGCAGACAGGAGCAGGAGCGGGGAAGAAGCTTTCCCGACTGGGAGGATGACGGTGAGATGGACTGTCTGCTCCATCCCTCGAGTACTAGGGAGAAGGTCTCTATGGCGGTGGATCGGGAGTGGCAGATGCAAAAGCTCAGTGCGGATGCGCTTGCCGTGGCAAATGAGCTAAAGCAGGGAAAGAAAAAGCTGTATGCGCTGATCGCTCCTGCATTTATGGGACAGTTTGGCGATGAGGTTACGCCGGGAAAGGTGCGTGCAGCATTAAAGGCAGTTGGATTTACCGGAATGGTGGAGGTCGCGGTATTTGCAGATATTCTTACCTTAAAGGAAGCGCTGGAATTTGATGCGCATATCAAAAGTGCAGAGGACTTTCAGCTTACAAGCTGCTGCTGTCCGGTCTGGATCACGATGATACGCGATGTATTTCGGGAATATATGCCGCATGTGCCGGGTGCAGTATCTCCAATGATCGCTGCCGGGCGTGCGACAAAAAAGATACATCCCGATGCGGTGACGGTTTTTCTTGGTCCTTGTATGGCAAAGAAAAAGGAAGCAAAGGAGCCGGACATTGCGGATGCAGTCGATCATGTGCTGACCTTTCAGGAGGTAGGCGCACTGTTTGAGGCTGCCGGCGTCCGACCGGAGGAAATGACGGAAGACGATAAGGAGCATTCCTCGGCTGCCGGACGTATCTATGCAAGAACCGGGGGCGTCAGTGAGGCGGTAAAGCGGACGGTTGCACAGCTTCATCCTGCGCGTGCGATCGCCGTTGTTCCAAAGCAGGCGGACGGTGTGAAGGCATGCCGCGAGATGATCGAGCAGATCAAGAGCGGGGCAATGGATGCAAATTTCTATGAGGGAATGGCATGTCAGGGAGGCTGTGTCGGAGGACCAAAATCACTGTGCGGTGCAGAGAGCGGGCGGGAGCGTGTCAACCGCTACGGGGAGGAGGCAGTTTATCAGACGCCTTTGGAGAACCCGTATGTGCTTGCGCTGATCGAGAAGCTCGGATTTTATACGGTCGATGATTTCCTGAAAAAAAGCGACATTTTAACGCGCGATTTTTCATAGGAGCATGGAATGGAAAGAGGACTGCCGACCGCGGATTTCGCGGCAGCAGCCCGAACGTGAGCATTTGGATGAGAAAGGGAGAAGATCATGCTGCCACAGGATTTTTTGGACAGAATGAGGGAAATGTTAGGAGAGGAATATCCGGCTTTTTTGGAAAGCTGTCAGGCAGAGCGCAAGCAGGCGCTGCGGATCAATTCCTTAAAGGTAGGACGTGAGGAATTTCTTGAGGAAGCTTCATGGAAGCTTTCCCCTGTGCCGTGGGCAGATAACGGTTTTTATTATGAAAAGGACGCAGCGCCGGGCAGACATCCGTATCATGATGCAGGTCTTTATTATGTGCAGGAGCCAAGCGCGATGGCGCCTGCGGAATATTTGATGCGTCCGCTGTGGGAAAAGGAGGAAGCGGAGGCGGAGCGTGTGCTGGATCTATGTGCGGCGCCTGGCGGAAAGAGCACGCAGCTTGCCGCGGCGATGCATGGCAGAGGCATACTGATCTGCAACGAGATACATCCGGCGCGGGCAAAGATCTTATCGGAAAATATCGAGCGGATGGGCGTGCGGAACGCGCTTGTTGCAAATGAGACGCCAAAGCGCTTAGCGGAGAGGTTTCCGTCTTATTTTACAAGGATCCTTGTAGATGCACCGTGCTCCGGCGAGGGGATGTTTCGTAAGAATCAGGAGGCGTGCGGCGAATGGAGCTTAGAAAACGTTGCCTCCTGCGCAAAGCGGCAGGATGAAATCTTAGACTGTGCAGCCGAAATGCTCGCACCGGGCGGGAGACTGGTATATTCGACCTGCACGTTTGCACCGGAGGAGAATGAGGGAAGCATCAGCCGTTTTCTGCTGCGCCATCCGGAATTTGAGATTGAGCGGGCGGAGCTTTGTGGGGGGATGTGTGCGGGCGTGCCGGAATGGGGCGCAGAGCCTCTGCCGGAATTAGCGCGCACGATCCGGCTCTGGCCGCATAAGATAGAGGGAGAGGGACATTATCTGGCAGTCCTGCGCCGTCCGGCAAACGATGCATGTAAAGAGCCTTATCGGATGCGCCGGGAAATCGTAGAGTACGCGGGAAGAAGGAGCGAGAGTCCTTGCATGGAATATGAAGCCTTTGTGAGAGAGACGCTCAAGGGAGAGGCGGCGGAGCAGCTTTTGGAGCGGTATTTCAGATTTGGAGATCAGCTTTATCAGGCTTTTTTGGGGATGCCGCCGATTGAGGGCTTAAAGGTGCTGCGGCCGGGGCTTCATCTTGGAACAGTCAAAAAAAACAGGTTTGAGCCAGCGCACGCCCTTGCGCTTGCGCTGACAGAGGCGCAGGTGCGTTCTACGGTCAACCTGAAAGCAGACAGTAAGGAGCTTTTGGGCTATTTAAGGGGAGAGACGTTTCCGTTTTGCGGGGAGAACGGCTGGTATCTGGTGCTTGCAGACGGCTACAGCATTGGCTGGGGAAAGCTTGCGGGCGGGATTATGAAGAATCATTATCCAAAAGGTCTTAGACGTCAAGGGTAGGGGGCGATGTAATGTTTTGGGGGATGCTTGTCATATACAGTGTTGTTTTTGCCGCACTTGTAGCAGTTGTATGCGGCAGGGAGGAAAGCAGCTATTACATAGGAGCAAAAATATTAAACAGTCTTGCCTTTTTGGCAGTCTTTGCATTTGCGGTAGTGCAGTCGGGAAAAAGAGAGGCATTGCCGCAGATGCTTCCGGCGTTTCTCTGTTGCTTCGCAGGGGATATTTTTATGGCGCTCTATAACAGGAGCAGGAGGAAGCGGTATTTTCTGGCTGGGCTTTTTGTATTCCTCATCGGTCATCTGTGCTTTGTAGGGTGGCTTTGCGGGATGCAGACGCTTACCTGGGGCGATTCGCTGGCTGCGCTTTGCGCGGTGGCGGGCGCGTATGGGCTTTGTCTGCTTCCGGGTATGAAAACAGGCAGATTAAAGCCCTTTATTTTGATCTATGCGTTTTTTGTCGCGCTGTTCTTTTTTAAGGGGCTGCGGCTTGCATTGGCTTTTCCGCTTCCGTCCAACTGCTTTGCGGCAGTGGGGAGCGCGCTGTTTTTTGTGTCCGATATTTCAATTTTATTTTTATATTTTTGGAAGAAAAAAAGTACGGCGGTGCATCTGTTTAATCTTGGAACCTATTACTATGGAATGTTTTTCCTTGCCTCCTGTCTTTTGTTTGAATGATTTTTTGATGGTTTTGCGGGAAATTTCAAAAAGCTGCTTGGAAAATTGGGAAAATATGGTATACTGATTAGTACTTTAGTTTTAGTTTTTTGATGGGAGCCGGCGGAATGGAGAGACAGATAACAAACAAGGAGCAGGAAATTTTAAAAAATGTGATCAAAGAGGAGCTGGATTTCATTACCTATGTAGATGTCAATACAGGCATCTGCCATGTGATCGTTACGAATCCGGCTGCGGAGGTCATGCCGCCGGACGGATATGATTATGAGACGGTGAACCGGCGGTCGATACCCGTGTTTGTGCATCCGGAGGATCGGGAGGATTGCGAGCAAAAGCTCACACTCTCTTATGTGAGGGAGGAGCTTTCCAAAAAGCCGTATATGACAGTTGTCTACCGGCTGCTGTGCAAGGACTGTTACCGCTATAAGGAGCTTCATCTTAGCTACCATGAAGCGGACCAGAATACGGTTGTGATCGTCCGCAGAGACATCACGGACAGTCTGCTGGAGAGCCAGAGACAGAAGGAGGCGCTGCAGAACGCACTGTGTGAGGCGCGCCGGAGCAATGAGGAGAAAAATGAGCTTTTGGAGCGGATCAGTCATGAGATCCGCATTCCGATGAATTCGATTCTTGGGCTTTCCCATCTTGCGAGCGAGCATGCAGGGGATCAAAGGCTGGTGCAGGAAAATCTGGCAAAGCTGGATGCTTCTGCACGTTTTTTACTTTTGCTGTTTGACGATATTTTAAACTTGTCACAGCTGGAGAGCGGAAAGACGGTATGGTCAGGGGAGGCTGCATGGCTGGATGATTTTTTTGAGGAGCTCTGTCAGGAGGTGGCAGGGGAGGCAAAGAAAAAGGATGTTGGCTTTTCCGTGGAAAAGCGCGGTGATTTTCGTGTAAGCTGCGTATTTGATCAAAAAAAGCTTTATCGTGCCATTTTCAATATTCTGGATAATGCAGTCAAATTTACACAGCCGGAGGGCTGCGTCACGTTTGTTGCAGAGAAGCTGCGGGAGAGCGAGACAGAGGTTTTGCTCCGGCTGGAGATCAGGGACAACGGCAAGGGGATGGACGATAAATTTTTGCCTCACATGTTTGAACCGTTTGCACAGGAGGATGAGGGAAGCACGACGCTAAACGGCGGAAGCGGGCTTGGACTTGCGATCTCCAAGTGTATCATCGAGGGCATGGGCGGGCAGCTTGACGCTTACAGCAAGAAGGGACAGGGAACGACGCTTATTGCTTCGTTTGCCTTAAAAAGAGAAAGGATGACTGCATCCGTTAAGAAGGAGGAGGTCTATGAGGAGACGGAGTATGACTTTTCCGGAAAGAGAGCGCTCCTTGCCGAGGATAATGAGATCAATATCGAGATTACGAGAAATTTGCTGGGCTATAAGAAGATGATGCTTGAGGTGGCAAGAAACGGCAAGGAATGCGTGGAGCTTTATCTTAGGAATCCTCCGGATTATTACGACATTGTGCTGATGGATATTCGGATGCCGGTCATGGACGGTCTTAAGGCGGCGGGAAAAATCCGCAGGAGCGGCAGAGAAGACAGCTTAAAGATTCCGATCGTGGCGATGACGGCGAATGTGTTTGAGGCGGATGTGAAAAAGTCGCAGGAGGTGGGGATGGATGCATATCTGACGAAGCCTCTGGAGGTTGGAGAAATGTATCGGATTTTGGACAGGCTGCTGCGCGGGCACCTGTCGAAAAATGTTGAAAAATGAAAATAAAAGGAAAAAGAATCAAAAATGGCAGATGTTTTTTCCACAAAGTAAGAAGTATTCGGTATAATACTCTTAACTAGGAGGTAACATATGCAGGAAAATTTGGTGATGCTCATCGTGGATGATGCCGAGGTAAACCGGGCATCATTTCAAGCAATGTTTATGGATGAATATAAGATTCTGACTGCAAAGGACGGACATGAGGCGATGCGTCTTTTGCATCAGAAGAAGATAGATGTTGTCATTTTAGATATATTTATGCCGGACTTAAGCGGCGCACAGGTGTTGGAAAGGATGCGTGCGGATTATGCGCTGTGTGATATTCCGGTGATCGTAAAGACTGCGATTGATGAAAATATGGAGCTTGAGATGCTCGAAAAGGGAGCAGATGATTTTATTTTTTCGCCCTGCGAGCCGGCGATCATAAAGAACCGGGTGCGCAATATCGTACAAAAATATGTTTTGCGCCGGACTATCCTGCAAAAACAGATCAAGGAAGAACAGCATGTCAGCAGAGTGCGCGAGCGGTTTGTTACGCGCATGGCAAGAATGATGAAAAAGGATCTTACAAAGCTGCAGGCTTTGTGCAGCACAGAAAGCGGGGAGGCGCGCATGGATGAGATCGCTTCATGCGCCTCACATTTGCTGACTGTCGTGGAGGACGTGCTGGAGCAAGCGGAATGGGAGCAGGAGGAGCAGCGCATTCATCCTTTTTTCTTCCGCATGGACCAGATCACCGGAGAGATAAAGGATAAGTATTCCGCTCTCTGTGAGGAAAAGAATATAGAATTTATTGTGGAGGAATCTCAGATTCGGTACAATGACCTTTTCGGAGACGGAAAGCGTCTTGGGCAAAGCTGGTGCAGTATACTCAAAAAGGTGTACGATCAGACGCCTTCCGGCGGATGTATCCGGACATGCTGGCGTCAGAGAAAGACGTCAAAGGACCGTGTGGAATTAAAAGTTATTGTAGAGGGAAATATGGATCCGGAGGATGGGTATCCGATCGCAAAAAGTATGGTGGAGCTGCTTCATGGCTCTATGACTTTTGAGGAGAAGGGAGACAATATGATTTGCGCGATCACAGTGCCGCTGCGGGTCGGACATGAGCCGTGGGTGCGGGGAAGGAGGCTGGGAGAGCTGCGGGCTCTGATCGTGGATGATAATGAGGTGACAAGACAGCGCCATGCCATGATAATTTCCCGCCTGGGCATTGCCTGCGATCGGGCGGTAAGCGGAGCGGAGGCGCTCCATATGCTGGAGGGAAAATATATGGGCGGAGAGGCGTATGATATTTGTTTTATCAACTGGTATATGCGCGGTGCAAAGACGACAATCCGGGAGATCCGCCGGCTGTTCTCCAGAGAGCATATGCTGATCATCTGCTCGACTGCGGAGCGCGGGAAGCTTTCTAAGGAAATGAAGGCGGCGGGCGTCGATCATATTGCAAACCGCCCGGTTTATCAGGAAGAGCTGTATCGTTTATTAAAGGAGGTCTGCATAGAAAACGGGGTATAAAGCAGAGAAAAGCGCGCACACTATGTCTGTACCAATGAAACAGACAGGGAGGTGGAGCGATATGAGTCAGTTATCGGAGAAGGAGTTATCGGCATTAAACGACCTTTTGACAGAGGAGGAGCTTTTGATCAAGAAATTTAAGATGTTGGCGGAGCACACGGAGGATGCACAGATCAGTGCGAAGTTCACGGAAATTTCAAACAAGCATCAGGGACATTTTAACGCCCTGTATGCGCAGCTCTAAAGAAGGGAGAATATGGCGATGACACAGCAGATTTATACGGATAAGGAAATTCTGGCAGATGCGCTGACAGCAGAAAAGACTGCAACAAACAATTACAACACATTTGCAAATGAATGTGTACACAGCAGCGTGCGTGATGCGATCAAGCATTGTCTGGAGCAGGAGCACAGCATTCAGGAGGATGTTTTTAATCTGATGCATGAGCGCGGCTATTATCCGACGCCGGAGGCAGACATGGCGAAGGTGCAGAGTGCAAAGCAGAAGTTTTCGCAGTGTGTGAAGACGGTGTAGGAAAAAGAATAAGCGATGAGAAGCCCCGGATGCCAGAATGCGGCGTCCGGGGTTTTGTTGACATAAGAGTGGCTCGCGAAGCGTGTCGCTTGTTGTTTGCTCCTTTATAGGAAACTTTGTTCCTCTATTTCATTTATTTCAGGAAAAAAGTGTTTCATATCGTCGGAAACAGTTGTGATTCCTGAAATGCCGAAGCGTTCTGACAGAATGTTGGCAACATTCGGACTCAGGAAAGCGGGGAGGGTTGGTCCAAGGTGGATATTTTTTACACCGAGGGAGAGCAGTGACAGGAGGACGATGACAGCCTTTTGCTCATACCATGCGATATTGTAAATAATCGGAAGCTCATTGAGGTCGTCTGCGCCAAAGACCTCCTTGAGCTTTAGGGCAATAACGGCGAGCGAATAGGAATCATTGCACTGTCCGGCATCCAGCACACGCGGGATGCCGTTGATAGCGCCAAGATCCAGCTTGTTATACTTAAATTTTGCACAGCCTGCAGTCAAAATGACGGTGTCTGCCGGAAGCTTTGCGGCAAACTCGGTATAGTATTCGCGGCGCTTGGAGCGGCCGTCACAGCCTGCCATAACGACAAACTTTTTGATAGCGCCGGATGTTACGGCTTCTACGATCTGGTCTGCAAGAGCCAAGACCTGTGCGTGTGCAAAGCCGCAGGTAAGCTCGCCCTGCTCCAGTGACGCAGGAGGCGCGCAGCGCTTTGCCTGTTCGATCAGGAGAGAAAAATCCTTCGTCTGTCCGATGTCACCAGGAATATGCATGCAGCCCGGATAGCCGGCAGCGCCTGTCGTATAGAGACGATCCTTGTAGCTGTCTGACGGAGGAACGATACAGTTTGTCGTCATGAGGATCGGACCGTGGAAAGCCTCAAACTCTTCCTTCTGCTGCCACCATGCATTTCCATAATTTCCCTTTAGATGCGCATATTTTTTAAATAGCGGATAGGAGTGGGCGGCAAGCATTTCACAGTGCGTATAGACGTCGATGCCCGTTCCCTTTGTCTGCTCCAGCAGCATTTCCAGATCGCGCAGATCGTGACCGGAAATAAGAATACCTGGATTTTTTCCGGTGTCCAGTGAAATTTTTGTCACCTCCGGATTTCCATAAGCTTTTGTATTTGCCGCATCAAGCAACGCCATACCCTGTACGCCGTATTTTCCAAGCTCTAAGGAAAGTGCAAGCAGAGCGTCGGCAGACAGTGTATCGTCCAGTGTTGCGGCAAGGGCGCGCTGCAAAAATGCGTCAAGCTCCTCGTCATCACAGAGCAGGGCGTTTGCGTGCTTTAGATAGGCGGACAGACCTTTAAGCCCATAGGTGATAAGCTCGCGGAGAGAACGGATATCCTCATGCGCAGTATAGAGTACGCCGACATTCCTTGCCTCACCGGCAAAGGAATCACGTTTTGCAGACCAGAGCGCAGCCTTGGGCAGAGCGGATGGATCCTTTATAAAAGAAAGCAGCAGCTCTTTTTGGCAAAGAGTCTCCTCAATGCGTGCGATGATTGCGTCATTGTCAAAGTTCGCATTTGTGATCGTAATAAAAAGATTTTGTGTAATGAGATGATTCAATTCCACAGAAACCGCAGTATGCTCCGTGCGCAGCTGCGTAGTCACCGCAGACAGCCCCTTTGTGACCCAGACAAGAAGGTCCTGCATGGCGGCAACCTCCGGGTTTTTTCCGCAGACGCCGGACTGTGTACAGCCCGAGCAGCCGGCAGTCTCCTGACATTGATAGCAAAACATTTTTTGTTCCATGATGATTTCCTCCATTTTTTATTTGATTCCTATGAAAACATATACAATGGGCAGCGGCAGCTCACCGGATATGTATCAAACGCTGGTAATTATAAACGGTAAAAAGCAGAAATTATGTTGTTATTACAACAAAAGAAGTGGAACAATGAAAAAAGAAAGCAGCGGCTTTTCTTTTTTTCGCAGCTGCTGTAAAATTATTTTTATTTTGTGAAACTTTTTTGCCGCCGGTTTGGTCTAATCATCAGAAAACGACAAAGGAGGTGCAGGTATCCTATGATTTTCCCGGGAAAGGATAGCAAGGAACAAAAGATAGAGCAGCTTTTGCTTGAAAATTATAATAGCTATTACCATCTTGCATACAGCTATGTGCACAATGAAGCAGATGCAGGAGATATTGTACAAAATGGCGCTTACCGTGCGATTTTACATAGCGGGAAGTTAAAACAGGAGGAGTACGCGGCAACATGGCTGTACCGGATCATGTTAAATGAGATTTTCCGCTTTGTAAAAAAGGAGCGGCCGCTTTCACTGGACGCAGTGGAGATGGAGCACGGGAGAGAGGACGCTTATGAAAATGTCGATTTAAGAAGAGCTCTGGATGCAATGTCACAGGAGGATAAGGCGGTCATTGAGCTGAAGTATTTCGAGGATCTAAAGCTCACGGAGATCGCGGCGGTGCTCGATGAAAATGTAAATACCGTAAAAAGCCGTTTATATCGTGGGTTAAAGAAGCTTCGGCTGGAGCTTTCTGATAACTGGCAGTGGGAGTGAGGCAGAAGGGAAATGTCAGAGGATTTGCAATGAACGCAGAGAAAGGGTGGCAGGTATGGATCAGAAAGAAAGAGACTTAAAGAAAATGAGCGAGGCAAAGAAGCAGTACGAGCAGCTTAAGATGTCACAGCAGCAGCTCGAGGGGATGAAACAAAAAATCAGTGAGGCAAAGAAGGAGAAAAGGAAAATGAAGAAAAATCATGTGATCAAAACAATCGCGTCAGCAGCCGCAGCAGTTGCTATTTTCATTACACTGCCAAATACATCGGCGACGGTTGCCGCGGCGATGAGCGATATTCCGATCGTCGGAAAGCTTGTGGAGGTTGTGACCTTCCGTGATTATCAGTACGAGAGCGACCGCCATTCGGCAGATGTAGAGGTGCCGGAGCTTGTGCCGGACAGTACGGAGCTCATCAACGGAACAGAGAATGCCGAGGTGCATGAGAACTTAAAAAAGACGACGGATGAGATCAACGCAGAGATCCAGAAGATCACGGATGATATTGTGGCAGAGTTCCAAGCAAATATTGACGCTGGGGGGTATCAGGATATTATGATCACCAAAGAGATCCTGACAACGACAGAGGATTACTTCACGTTAAAGCTGATCTGCTATCAGGGCGCGGGAAGCGGCGCAGAGTGGGATTACTTCTACACGATCGACTTAAATACCGGAGAGCGTCTTGCCTTAAAGGATTTGTTTACAGAGGGCGCAGATTATATCACACCGATCAGTGAGAATATCAAGACGCAGATGCGCGAGCAGATGGCAGCGGATGAGATGGTGCATTACTGGGTAGATGAGACCGATGAGATGGCGGGTA
>URJS01000015.1 GCA_900548205.1 uncultured Roseburia sp.
GTGAAACGCCTGTGATCTCCGCGGTGGGGCATGAGACGGATACCACGATTGCGGATTATGCGGCAGATTTGCGCGCGCCGACGCCGTCGGCAGCGGCGGAGCTTGCGGTTTTTGATTATGCGCTTGTCAAGGAGCAGATAGCGGGACGCAGGAATCAGTTTGGGCGTCTGCTCCGCAGTCAGCTCGGCGCGGCGCGGATGCGTCTTTCTCATATACAGACAAAGCTTGGATATTTAAGTCCGATGAATAAGCTGCGCGAAAACCGCAGATATGCAGTGGAGCTGCAGGATCGTATGGCGATGCAGATGCAGCAGCTGGTAGAACAAAAGAAGCATTGGCTGGCGCTTCTTGCGGGCGCGTTGGAGGGCTTATCACCGATCAAAAAGCTTAGCATGGGATATTCCTATGTTTCCGATAGGGACGGAAATGCAGTCACAGACGCAGCGGCCGTAAAGAAAGGCGAGCAGCTGAAAATTACACTTTTGCACGGAGCGCTCATGGCGCAGGTACAGGAGATATTGAAGGAGCAGGAGAATACCGGCGGAACGGAGGCAGAGAATGAGTGAGAAAAAGGAAGAAACAGGACAGTCTTTAGAGGAGACATTTTTGGAGCTTGACGCGCTGATCGCACAGATGGAGCAGCCAGGACAGTCTTTGGATGAGTCCTTCCGGCTTTATCAGCAGGGAACAGAGAAGCTAAAGCTCTGTAATCAGATGCTGGATGAGGTTGAGAAAAAGATGCAGGTGCTTGCCGCAGACGGCACGCTGGAGGAGTTTTAAGAAAGAGGTGGCGCACGATGGATATGAGAGTGGAGCTGAAAGGCAGAACGGATGAGGTCGAAGCAGTTCTTCGCGCCTATCTGCCGAAGGAGGAGGGATATCAGCGGACGATCATGGAGGCGATGAATTACAGTGTGCTTGCAGGGGGAAAACGGCTTCGCCCGATGCTGATGCTTGAGACCTATCGTCTTTTTGGCGGGGCATCACGCGTGATCGAGCCGTTTCTTGCGGCGATCGAGCTCATACATACCTATTCTTTGGTACATGATGACCTTCCTGCAATGGACAATGATGAATACAGGAGAGGAAAGAAAACGACGCATGCAGTGTATGGCGAGGCAATGGGGATCCTTGCCGGGGATGCGCTTTTGAATTATGCATACGAGACAGCGGCGCGGGCGTTTTCGATGGAGCCGGAAAATCAGCAGCTTGGGCGTGCATTTCAGATTCTTGCAGAGAAGTCGGGTATTTATGGTATGGTTGGCGGTCAGGTTGTGGACGTGGAAGCCGAGGGAGCATCAGACATTACCAGAGAAAAGCTGGACTTTATTTATCGGCTGAAGACGGGCGCGCTGCTTGAGGCGGCGATGCGCATCGGCGCAGTGCTGGCGGGAGCAGGGGAGTTGGAGCAGCAGCTTGTGGAGAATGTTGCGGCGAAAATCGGGCTTGCGTTTCAGATACAGGATGATATTTTAGATGTTACAAGTACCATGGAGGTGCTTGGAAAGCCGATCGGAAGCGATGAGAAAAATCAAAAGGCGACCTATGTGACATTTGTGGGACTCACACAGGCGGGACTTGAGGTAAAAAGTCTTTGTGAGGATGCGATCGCACAGCTTGAAACGCTTCCGGTAAAAAATGAATTTTTAACAGAATTGCTGCGTTCTCTCATTGTGAGGGAGCGATAGCGCAAACGATTAGAAACAGAGGAATTTCGTATGGTATTGGAGAGGATTGAAAAAGAAAATGATATTAAGAAGCTCTCAGAGGAGGAACTGAAAATTCTCGCCGATGAGATTCGTGCTTTTTTGATTCAGAAAATTTCGGAGACGGGAGGCCATCTTGCTTCGAATCTGGGGGTTGTAGAGCTTACGATGGCGCTTCATTTGACGCTTGATCTGCCAAAGGACAAGCTGATCTGGGATGTCGGGCATCAGTCCTATACGCATAAGCTTTTGACCGGAAGGAGAGAGGGCTTTGACGGGCTGCGCAAATACGGAGGAATGAGCGGATTTCCAAAGCGCAAGGAGAGCGCTTGCGACTGCTTTGACACAGGGCACAGCTCGACCTCTCTTTCGGCAGGGCTTGGCTATGTGTATGCGCGTGAGATCACAGGCGCAGATTATCAGGTGATCTCTGTTATCGGAGACGGAGCTTTGACAGGCGGTATGGCATTTGAGGCGCTCAATAATGCGGCGCAGCTAAAATCAAATTTTACGATCGTGCTAAACGACAACAATATGTCGATTTCCGAGAATGTCGGGGGACTTTCCTCCTATCTCGCTGAATTTCGTACCGCAGACGCTTACCGTGACTTAAAGCTTGGCGTGATGAATTCGCTGAATAAGATCCCGGTCGTTGGAGACCGTATGGTGGAGCGGATTCGCAGAACGAAAAGCGGGATCAAGCAGTTATTTATTCCGGGAATGCTGTTTGAGGAGATGGGCATCATCTATCTTGGTCCGGTAGACGGCGGAGATATGAAGGGAATCGCCAAGCTGCTGCGGGAGGCGTCTCATATAGACGGTCCGGTGATCGTGCATGTGATCACGCATAAGGGAGCGGGGTATGCGCCCGCAGAGCGCCATCCGGCACGCTTCCACGGCACAGACCCGTTTGATATTGAGACAGGACTGCCGAAGCATCCGAGGACCACGGCAAATTATACCGATATTTTTTCCACGGTTATGCGCAAGCTTGGAGACCGTGATGAAAAAGTGGTCGCGATCACGGCGGCGATGGTGGACGGTACGGGATTAAAGCGTTTCCGCAATATGTTCCCCGATCGTTTCTTTGATGTCGGAATTGCGGAGCAGCATGCAGTGACGTTTGCGGCAGGGCTGGCGGCAGGAGGTATGAAGCCTGTTTTTGCAGTATATTCTTCCTTCCTGCAGCGGGCGTATGATCAGACGCTGCATGACGTCTGCATTCAGAACCTTCCGGTGGTATTTGCCATTGATCGTGCGGGATTGGTTGGAAGCGACGGAGAGACACATCAGGGAATCTTTGATATATCCTATCTGTCCGCGATCCCCAATATGACGATTATGGCGCCAAAGAATAAGTGGGAGTTATCGGATATGATCAAGTATGCCGTCGATTTCGGTTCTCCGATCGCAGTCCGTTATCCGAGAGGGGAGGCGTACGCGGGATTAAAGGCTTACCGCGCGCCGATTGAATATGGAAAATGCGAGTGGATTTATCGTGAGTCGGAGATTGCGCTGTTTGCACTTGGTTCTATGGTAAAGACAGCGGAGGAAGCCTATGGAATGATCAAGGAAGCGGGCTATTTCTGCAGTCTCATCAACGCGCGTTTTGCAAAGCCTCTGGATGAGGAGGCTCTGCGTGAGGTCGCACGTTCGCACAGGCTGATTGTTACGCTGGAGGAGAATGTTGTAAACGGAGGCTTTGGCGAGCATATCACAAGATTTTATAATGCGCAGGGAGAGGCGGTTACGGTACTGATCATTGCGATTCCCGATGCATATGTGGAGCATGGGAATGTAGATATTTTACGGAGCGAGCTTGGAATTGATGCGAAGTCTGTGGCAGAACGAACAACGGAGGCATACCGGAGGTTGACCGGAGAGAGGGAGAGCGATTGAAAGAGCGGTTAGATGTGCTGCTGGTTGGCAGAGGACTTGCACCGTCCAGAGAGAAGGCGAAGGCAATGATCATGGAGGGCAATGTCTTTGTGGACAATGAGCGTGAGGACAAGGCAGGCGCAATGTTTGATACAAAGGCAAAGATTGAACTGAAGGGAAATACGCTAAAATATGTCAGCCGCGGCGGCTTAAAGCTGGAAAAGGCGATGAAGCAGTTTGACATTGCGCTTGCGGGAGCAGTCTGTATGGATATTGGAGCTTCTACCGGCGGCTTTACCGACTGTATGCTGCAAAACGGTGCGGCGAAGGTCTATGCCGTCGATGTCGGCTACGGACAGTTTGCATGGAAGTTAAGACAGGATTCCCGTGTTGTATGTATGGAAAAGACGAATATCCGCTATGTGACGCCGGAGGATATTGGCGAGGCGCTTGATTTTGCATCGGTGGACGTGTCCTTTATTTCACTGACAAAGGTGCTTGGTCCGGCTTATGCTCTTTTGAAGGAGGAAGGCAGCATGGTGTGCCTGATCAAGCCGCAGTTTGAGGCGGGGCGGGAGAAGGTCGGAAAGAAAGGCGTTGTCCGGGATCCGGCGGTTCATCTTGAGGTCATAAAAAAGGTGATCGATTTTGCCGCAGAGCAGGGATTTTTTGTGAAAAATCTCGAATATTCTCCGATCAAGGGACCGGAAGGAAATATAGAGTATCTTTTATATATCAGAAAAGAAGCCTGTGGCGGAGGAGAGGAGTCTGTTGATATTCAACGTGTCGTGGACGCCGCGCATGGAGAATTAGACCGATAACATGAAGCATTTTTTGACGATTACAAACATGCATAAGGACCAAGGCGGAAGATTGACGGAAGCGATCGCGGCATATATCAGGCAAAAGGGCGGCACATGCACCTGCTTTTGGAGTGCGGGCGAGAAGGAGGAGGACGCGGCGCCGAAGCTGTCTGAGATTTCACCAAAGACGGAATGCGCGCTTGTGCTGGGCGGCGACGGAACGCTGATCAGGGCGGCGACAAGGCTTGTTGAGAGCCGCATTCCTCTCATCGGAGTTAATCTAGGTACACTCGGATATTTGTGTGAGCTGGAAGAAAAAAATGTATTTGAGGCGATAGATCGCCTGATGGCAGAGGAATACCTGTTGGATCAAAGGATGATGCTGGAGGGCTTTGGGTATCAGGCAGAAAAGAAAACGGAGGCTAAGATTGCGCTGAATGATATTGTCATACACCGGAGAGGACCGCTTTCTATGGTGCGGCTGAAGGTGTCGGTGAACGGGGAATATCTCAATACCTTTTGCGGTGACGGCGTAATCTTATCCACGCCCACGGGCTCTACCGGATACAGTATGTCTGCCGGAGGTCCGATCGTAGCGCCGAAGGCACAGATGATCCTGATCACGCCGATCAATCCGCATGACTTAAATTCGAGGAGTATTGTGATCGGCGCGGAGGATGAGGTGACGGTCGAGCTTGCCGCGCGGCGTCACCAAAAGGATGAGACTGCCGAGGTCAGCTTTGACGGAGATCACGCAAAAAAGCTGGAGGTCGGCGATCGTGTTGTCATCCGAAGGGCGTCGGAGACTGCGCGTATCTGCCGCATCAGCAATGAGGGCTTTTTGGAGATACTGGGAAGGAAAATGCGTACTTATACCTAGATTGCCGGCGTAGGGCGGTCTGCGCCGCTGCCGGTACAAGGATTGCAGAAAGGCAGGAAACATGGATGAAAGCAAGGCGACAGGCAAAGATATTGGAGCTGATCGGTAAAAAAGAGATCGAGACGCAGGAGGAGCTGTCCGAGTATCTGGAGCGGGAGGGTTATCAGGTTACACAGGCGACCGTATCGAGGGACATCCGGGAGTTAAAGCTGACAAAGCTTGCAATGAGCGGCGGCAGACAAAAGTATGTGGCTCTGGTAGAAACATCGGAGGATTTGTCGGAAAAATATAAGCGTATTTTTTGCGACGGTTTTTTGTCGATGGATATGGCGCAGAATATCCTTGTGATAAAAACGGTAGCTGGCATGGCGATGGCGGTGGCGGCTGCGCTCGACGCGATGCAGCTGCATGAGATTGTCGGCTGTATTGCCGGAGACGATACGATTATGTGCGCGATCCGAAGCAATGAGGATACGATCGTGGTGATGAACAGGTTGAGAAAGCTTGTAGGAGAATAGAACGAATACTTCCGGGGAGAGGAAAAGGAGATTCTATGTTACAAAGTCTTCATGTGAAAAATTTGGCGCTGATCGAGGAGGCGGAGGTTGATTTTTCCGAGGGGTTAAATATCCTGTCGGGAGAGACAGGAGCGGGAAAGTCAATCATTATCGGATCGATCAATCTTGCGCTTGGTGAAAAGGTACAAAAGGAAATGCTGCGGGAGAGCGGCAAAGGAGGGGAGACGCCTCCGGCGCTTGTGGAGCTCGTTTTTCGGGTGACAGACGAGCGGGTGCGCGCCCAGCTTGCGGCGCTTGACGTCTGCCCGGAGAATGATGAGGTTATTCTGACACGCAAAATCGCAAACGGCAGGGGAACTGCAAAGGTCAATGCCGAGACCGTTCCGGCTTCCAGAATGCGGGAAATTGCGGCGCTGTTGATCGATATTCACGGGCAGCATGAGCATCAGTCACTGCTTCAAAAGAAAAAGCATCTGGAGATTTTAGACGATTATGCGTCGGAGGAGCTAAGAGGTCCAAAGTCTGCACTTTTGGAGTGCTACCGGAATTACAAAAAGCTGCTGGAGGAATTAGAGGCGGCAGACGTCGATGAGGATAAGCGGCTGCGCGAGCTCTCTTTTTTGGAATACGAGGTGGAGGAAATTGAAAGAGCACAGCTTCGTGTGGGAGAGGACGAGGAGCTGGAAGCTGATTTTCGGAAATTCAGCAATGCGCGAAAGATCGCGGAGGCAGTGGGAAACGCTTATGCGAGCACCGCCGGAGACGGCGGGGGAGCGTCAGATTTTTTGGGAAGGGCGCTGCGCGAGCTTTCTGCGGCAGCCTCCTATGACAAAAAGCTGGGGGAGTTAGAGCAGGAGCTTTCAGAGATTGATAATCTCTTAAATGACTTAAACCGCGAGCTTTCAGATTATGCGGAGAGCTTGGAGTTTGATGACGAGACCTTTTACGAACTGGAAAAGCGTCTGGATGAGATCAATCATTTAAAGGCAAAATACGGAGGCTCGATCCCGGAAATCATGGAAGCGCTTTCCAAGAGACAGGAGCGTCTTACAAAATTAAAAAATCATGACGCTTATCTGGAAACGCTGCGGACGTCACTGCAAAAGGAAAAAAAGAAGCTGGACAAGCAATGTCTTGCCGTCTCAAAGATCAGAAAATCCTATGCCGTGAAATTGACGGAGGCCGTGACGGAGGCGCTTAGAGACCTTAATTTTTTAGATGTGCGGTTTGAGATGAATTTTGCCAAAACGGCGGACTATACGGGAAACGGGTTTGATGACGCAGAGTTTTTGATCTCGACAAATCCCGGAGAGCCGTTAAAGCCGCTCGGAAAGGTGGCGTCCGGCGGCGAGCTGTCGCGGATCATGCTGGCGATCAAGACCGTGCTTGCCGATGAGGATGCAGTGGGCACTCTGATCTTTGACGAGATCGACAGCGGCATCAGCGGAAGGACTGCGCAGATGGTTTCAGAGAAAATGAATGTGCTTGGCAGAAAGCATCAGATCATCTGCATTACGCATTTGCCGCAGATTGCGGCGATGGCAGATGCACATTATCTGATCGAGAAATCAGTGAAGAAAAAGACAACGATCTCTACGATCCGCAGCTTAGGGCGGGAGGAGAGCATTGAGGAGCTTGCGCGGATGCTCGGCGGTGTTGAGATTACGGATACCGTCAGAAAAAGCGCTGGAGAGATGAAGGAGCTTGCCGAGAATAAAAAGCGTTAAATCACGGACTTTTATGTTTGAAAAATAAAAATATCCATATAATAAGGGAAGATACGCGTTGGTATCTTCCCTTATTATATGTCAGAAAAAGATATATGCCGGAGCGGTTTTTAGGGGAAACAAGTTACGGAATGGAGTTATCATGAAAAACAGATTTTATCAGGTAATGCAGCAGATCACATGGATCGGCGCTTTTCTTATTCTGGCATTTGCAGTGAAAACCTTCTATCAGGCAATTCCCGACGAAATCTATATTGAGGCGGGCGAGAAGGTCTCCTATGAATTTGATGTGCCGGTCAGCGTGGTGTTAAAAGAGGAGCAAACGGCAGTTTTTGAAAATCTGGCGCAGGCGGGCGCGATGGAAAAAGCTCCCGGCTATACGGTGACCTGCAAGCTTTTTGGTATCTTTCCGATCAAGGATGTAGAGGTACGGATCGCTGAGGGGGAGAAGGTCTATGCGAGCGGACTGCCCATTGGCATCTATGTCAAGACAGACGGTATTCTGGTGCTTGGCACGTCAAGAGTCACGGACGCAGACGGGAGAGAATGCTATCCGGCACAGAATCTTATCAAAAGCGGGGATTATATTGTCAGCGTCAATGGGGAGCCTGTATATGAAAAGGAAGATCTGATGGAGAAAATTGATGCTTACGGGGAGGAACGGGAAATCCTTGGAATCCGCAGGGGCGGGGAATATATTGAGGTTTCCATCACTCCGGTAGAGAGTGAGCAGGGACGTCATTTGCTTGGTATCTGGGTGAGGGATGATCTGGCGGGCGTGGGCACATTGACCTACTATACGAAAGACGGAACCTTTGGAGCATTGGGACATGCCGTGAGCGACGGCGATACAGGCGTGGAAATGAAGCTTGAGGAGGGCTGGATTTATGACGCGGATATTGTAGGGATCAAGCGGGGACAAAACGGAGTGCCCGGCGAACTGTCGGGAGTGATTGATTACGGCAAAGGTCACTGCCTTGGCACGATCATGGAAAATTCCCAGCTTGGCATCCGGGGGAAATTGGACCGCGTGCCAAAAACGGCGGCGCAGGCAGCAGGATATGACGTGTGCTATAAGCAGGACATCAGGCTTGGAACGGCATACATTATATCGGCGGTGTCGGGAGAGGCTGAGACCTATGAGATTCAGATCGAGAGTCTTGACTACAGCGGCAAGGAGGAAAATAAGGGAATCTTATTCCGTGTGACAGACCCAAGGCTTTTGGAGCTGACGGGAGGGATCGTGCAGGGGATGAGCGGAAGTCCGATCATCCAGGACGGAAAAATGATCGGCGCAGTTACGCATGTATTTGTATCGGACGCATCACAGGGCTATGGTATTTTCATTGAAAAAATGCTCAAAGAATAAAATAGCGGTATCTCTGCGGAGCTGTTTGTGATACAATGAAAAAGCAGGGGTAGAATGCGTCGAAGAAAACGGAAATATCCGGCTTAACGACGCGCTTCGACAAAATATTGACTGACAAAATCCGTATTATGGACGAGGAAAATGTTTTGTCACAGGAGGAGCGAAGGATGGAAAGACTAAAAGTGGCGATTGCGGATGATAATGAGAGAATGCTGCGATTGTTGGGGAATATTATCGAAAGCGATGAAGAATTGGATGTCATCGGAACCGCAAAAGACGGAGAAGAGGCATATCATGTGATAAAAACAAAAGAACCGGACGTCGTTTTGCTTGATATTGTAATGCCAAAGCTGGGCGGGCTTGGCGTGCTGGACCGCGTCAACAATGACGCGAGCATCAGGAAGCATCCGACGTTTATTATGATCAGTGCGATCGGTCAGGAGAAGATCACTGAGGACGCGTTTAAGCGGGGCGCAGATTACTACATCATGAAGCCATTTGACAATGACATGGTGCTAAGCCGCATCAAGCATGTCAGGGGCAAGGGCGCAGCCGGGGAATGTGAGATTCGTAAGATCAATGCCTATGAGAAGGAGGAGGATCTAAGCGAGCGCAATCTGGAAACGGACGTGACAGAGATCATTCACGAGATTGGAGTTCCTGCTCATATTAAGGGCTACCAGTATTTAAGAGATGCGATCATCATGTCCGTCAACGATATGGATATGCTCAATTCTATCACAAAGATCCTTTATCCGACGATCGCAAAGAAATATCAGACGACTGCCAGCCGCGTGGAGCGTGCGATACGTCATGCGATCGAGGTTGCATGGAGCCGGGGGAAAATGGATACGATCGACGAGATGTTTGGATATACGATCCATAACGGCAAGGGAAAGCCGACAAATTCAGAGTTTATTGCGCTGATCACAGACCGTATCCGTTTGGAGTACAAGATGTATTAAGACTTTTCAGAATCGGCAAAAAGCGTTATAATAGTTCCAGGATAAGCACAATCTTGGAGGGTTACCCTATGATAAAAATTTTATTTGCGGCTTCAGAAGCTGTACCCTTTATAAAAACCGGAGGACTTGCAGACGTGACGGGTTCTCTGCCCGGATATTTTGACAGAGCACGCTATGATGTGCGCGTTATTTTGCCGAAGTATCTGTGCATGGAAGAAAGATGGAGGGGACAGCTTCGTTTTTTATGTCATTTTTATGTACGGCTTGGCTGGAGATGTCAGTATGCTGGTATTTTTTGTGCAGAGCGTGACGGGATCACCTATTATTTTGTAGATAATGAATTTTATTTTGCGGGAGACCGTCCGTATCATCATATTCATGAGGATGTAGAGAAGTTTGCTTATTTTTCCAAAACAGTGCTGGAGGCGCTGCCGTTTCTTGATTTTTGTCCGGATGTCATTCATTGTCACGACTGGCAGACCGGATTGATCCCGGTGTTTCTTCGTACCTTCTATGGAGATGAAGCTTATTATTCCGGCATAAAAACTGTTTTCTCCATACATAATCTCAAATTTCAGGGACGCTTTGATATTCACGCGGTGATGGATATTACAGGACTGCCGGAACAGATTTTTACTGCCGATAAGCTGGAAGCGTATGCGGAGGCGAATTACTTAAAGGGCGGCGTTGTGTATGCAGACCTCGTGACGACCGTCAGTCCGTCCTATGCGCGGGAGATCATGACGCAGGAAGGCGGAGAGGGACTTGACGGATTGATGCGCGCGAGGAGGAATGAGCTTTTTGGTATTTTAAACGGTATTGACGGGCATGTGTATGATCCGCAGACAGACCGTTATTTAAGCAGCCATTTTTGTGCGAAGGATTATAAAAAGGGAAAGGCGGCGGACAAGGCAGCATTCCAAAAGAAGCTTGGGCTGCCGGAGGAGAGAGGAACGTTTTTGCTCGGCATGGTATCGCGGATGACAGAGCAGAAGGGCTTTGAACTGATAGGAAATATGCTGGATCCCCTGCTGTCCAAAGAGAAGGTCCAATTTGTGGCAGCGGGCACGGGGGAGGAGCGCTATGAGAATATGATGCGCCATTTTGCAGAGAAATACCCGGACAAGATGCGCGTGCATATTGGATATTCCGAGGAGCTGGCGCATCAGATCTACGGCTCGTGCGATGCATTTTTGATGCCTTCTCTTTTTGAGCCGTGCGGATTGTCACAGATGATGAGTCTGCGTTATGGAACTGTGCCGATTGTGCGTGAGACGGGAGGCTTAAAGGATACGGTCGAGCCTTACAACGAATATGAAAATACGGGAACGGGCTTTTCTTTTTCCAATTATGATGCAGGTGAGCTGCTTGGTGCAGTGCGCTATGCGCTTGAGGTTTACAACCGTCATAAGGCGGCATGCGAGGGAATCGTGATGCGTGGGATGAGTCTTGACTTTTCATGGAGAAGCTCGGCGCATGCTTACGAAAAGCTTTATGAGAGGCTCGCGGAGGAACCGTAGGGAAAACGGGGATTCACATGGTAAGCCTTCCGGTTTCGCGTGAGAAGTAATAGACGTGGTCCGAGAGGATCTCCTCTCTTGACAGCTGGGAGGAGTTGACCTCCCGAACTACCTCGCTAAGCTCCTTAGGCGCCGCCTGACCGTTGGCAGGAATCAAAAGAACCTCATGGATGCTGCTTGGAAGGATAAAGAGATCACAGCCAAGTCTGTTTGCAAAATTTAAAAGGAGATTGTCATAGAGGATACAGCCTGAGCCGTTTTGCTTGGCACGGTTGGTCAGGATATACATGGAAGCGGGGGATAGGGAGTTGTCATCCTCACAGACAGAGGGCTCTGCGGCAAACAGTTCTCTTAGTACATCCGTCATATCACGGAGTTCATAGGCAAGCAGCCGCGGCGTATTTTGCTGTGCAAGCGCAAACAGATCGTCGTCGGTAATGTTCCAGTAGCTCAGATGACGGTTATGGATCAGGATCGAGGCGCTGCCGTCCGGCGATGTCTCGATCAGGCAGTAAAAGACAAGGGCGAGATCGAGAAAGCGGTAATGGGGAACGTCTGATAATAGTTCAGGATTGCGTTCATAATTGATAAGCTTAAAAACGATGTGTGAACGGACCTGTTCATAATCGGTAAAAAAAGAGACGTCTATGGAAGAAGCGGGAAGGTTTTCCTGATAGACGGCGAGCAGCTGAGCCGTAATTTCGGCGATCGGACAGCCGTTCTCGTATTTTTGAAAATAATAGTTCAGATAGATCGTAGGGCAGATGCAGGAGTCCGGCGAGAGAATGGTAAGACCATCCAGATGCGTATCGTTATTTTTGATGATGTCCTGTATCGTGATCCTTGTCTGTGCTCCAAGCTGCTTTTGCAGGGAGGAGACAATCTGTTGTTTAAACTGGGAATAATTATACTTCAATCGTGAGATACCTCCTGAATAAGAATCGACAGGAAGGCTTTGTTGTCGTGACGGGAATCAGAAATACACAGAAAAACTGCGTGTTTTTAAAATAACACATGCGTAGTTAAAAGGCAAGAGAAAAAAGTCATCAAAAATCGAAAAAAGAACTTGCTTTTTTTTTAGATTGCTGTATAATAACCTAGTGTGATGCAAGACATGCCATTATGAAAGGATAACTTGCAGATCGTCAGATTGCCGATATGGCTCAGTTGGTAGAGCAACGCATTCGTAATGCGTAGGTCGTCGGTTCGAGTCCGACTATCGGCTTAAAATAAAACTCTCAGTACCGAAAAGTCTGGGAGATTTATTTTTATACAGATGATAGAATGGTATATCATCTCACGAACAAATAGTAGGGAGGAAACTATTTATGAAGAGGAAAGTATTGAGTGTACTGTTAGTTGCGTCTATGGCAGTCTCTATGCTTGCAGGCTGCGGTTCTTCAGAAAATGAGCCGTCAAATGCAGCTCCGGAAGGAACGGAGAATGCGGCGGGAGATGCGGCTGCGGATACGGCAGAGCCTTCCGAGTACAGTGTTGCGATGATCACGGACTACGGCGATATTACAGACCAGTCCTTCAATCAGACAACCTATGAGGCATGCAAGGCATTTTGTGAGGAAAATGGTATTGATTTCCAGTATTACAAGCCGGCAGCTGACTCTACGGCAGACCGCGTTGCTTCTGCAGAGCTTGCGATCAACGACGGATATAATGTTATCGTACTTCCGGGTTATGCATTCGGCGGAACGATCGCTGAGATTTCCGGTGAGTATACCGATGTGAAGTTTATCGCGCTTGACGTTGCAGCAGGCGATCTTCTTGAGGCGGGCGTTGCGCTTGCAGGCGAGGAGTATGATTACAATCCGGACAACTGGAATGTAGAAGATTATGTATATATGGATAACGTATACTGCGCAGTTTATCAGGAGGAGATCTCCGGTTATATGGCAGGATATGCGGCAGTAAAGCTTGGTTATAAGAACCTCGGTTTCCTGGGCGGAATGGCAGTGCCGGCAGTTATCCGTTTCGGTTACGGCTTTGTGCAGGGTGCAGATGCGGCAGCGGCAGAGCTTGGTCTTACGGATGTTGAAGTGAAATATGCTTACGGTAACCAGTTCTACGGAGATGCCGATATTACTGCGGCAATGGATACCTGGTATCAGGACGGAACAGAGGTTGTATTTGCATGCGGCGGCGGTATTTATACATCTGCTGCAGAGGCTGCAGCTAAGGTAGGCGGCAAGGTGATCGGTGTAGATACCGACCAGTCGGCCGTTATCAATGGCGCTTATGGAGAGGGTCTTACAGTGACCTCTGCAATGAAGGGTCTTGCACCGACGACAAAGGATACCTTAAATGCAGTGATCAATGAAGGTAAGTGGGCAGAGTATGCCGGAAAGATTTCTACACTTGGTCTTGTGTCAGGAACGGATCCGGAAGCAAACTATGTACAGCTTCCGATCGAGACAACACAGTGGACCGATACCTTTACGGTAGAGGATTACAAGGCACTGGTTGCGCAGCTTTTTGACGGAACGATCACCGTATCGAACGATATTAGCAAAGCGCCGGAGGTTAAGGCCGTGAAGTTTGAGGATCTTGGAAATCTGAAATAAAAGGTGTAACGTGTTTACGGAAAACGGGGCGGACAGTTTTTGCTGTCGTCCCGTTTTTTCTATGCGGGAAAACGGTTAATTTTTCTTGAAAAAAGTATAAAAAGACGGTAAAATTAAGATACACATATTTTTAAGAACAAAACATAGGGGGAAAAATTGTGGAACAGGCTTATGCGATTGAGATGCTCAATATCACAAAAAAGTTTCCCGGCATTATTGCCAATGACAATATTTCACTGCAGTTGAAAAAGGGTGAGATTCACGCGTTGCTTGGCGAGAACGGCGCCGGAAAATCTACATTGATGAGTGTGCTGTTCGGTTTATACCAGCCGGAGGAGGGCATCATCAAAAAAGACGGAAAAGAAGTGAAGATTCAAAATCCAAACGATGCGAACGATTTGGGGATCGGTATGGTCCATCAGCATTTTAAGCTGGTGGAGTGCTTTTCCGTGCTCGATAATATTATTCTTGGCGTAGAGCCGAACAAGCTTGGTTTTTTAAAGAAGGCGGAGGCGAAGAAGAAGGTGCTGGAGCTCTCTGAAAAATACGGGCTTCAGATCGATCCGGATGCGATGATCGAGGATATTACGGTCGGTATGCAGCAGCGTACTGAGATTTTAAAGATGCTCTATCGCGAGAATGAGATTCTGATCTTCGATGAGCCGACTGCTGTTTTAACGCCGCAGGAGATCAAGGAGCTGATGCAGATCATGAAGAATCTCTCCAATGAGGGAAAGAGTATTCTGTTTATCTCGCACAAGCTTGCAGAGATCATGGAGGTCGCAGACCGCTGTACCGTTATCCGCAAGGGAAAGTATATCGGAACGGTCGAGACTGCCGATACGACAATGGCGCAGCTTTCCGCGATGATGGTTGGGCGTGATGTAAATTTCCATGTGGAAAAGAAGGAGCACAAGACGGGCGATGTATTGCTTTCGGTCGAGAATATGACGGTTGCGTCAAAGGTGCATAAGAACAACGCAGTCAAGAATGTTTCACTAAAGGTACGCGCGGGGGAGATCGTCTGCATTGCTGGAATCGACGGAAATGGGCAGACAGAGTTTGTGCACGGGCTGACAGGTCTTGAGCCTTTGGTATCCGGAAAGATTGAGCTATGCGGGAAGGATATTACGCACAGCTCCATTCGCCAGAGAAATGTCATGGGATTGAGCCATATTCCGGAGGACCGCCATAAGCACGGACTGGTCCTTGATTATACGCTGGAGGATAATCTGGTGCTGCAGCGGTATTTTGAGCCGGAGTTCACGAATAAGGCAGGATTTTTAAGGTTTAAGAATATCCGAAGGAATGCGGAGCGTCTGATCGAGCAATACGATGTGAGATCGGGACAGGGTCCTGTGACAGTGGCGCGCAGCATGTCTGGCGGTAATCAGCAGAAGGCGATCATCGCGCGTGAGATTGATAAAAATCCGGAGGTTTTGATCGCGGTACAGCCGACGAGAGGACTGGACGTAGGCGCGATCGAATATATCCATAAGCAGCTTGTCGCGCAGCGCGACGCCGGAGAGGCAGTGCTTCTTGTATCGTTGGAACTGGACGAGGTCATGGATGTGCCGGATCGTATCCTTGTCATGTATGAGGGAGAGATTGTCGGAGAGTTTGATCCTAAGACAACCTCGCAGGAGGAGTTAGGTCTTTATATGGCAGGCGCCAGAAAAGAGGAGGTGACTGTATCATGAAAAAAATTTTGAAAAATGAAGGGGTGCAGTCTCTGCTTACCTCGGTGATCTGCATTATTGTAGGTATGTTTGTCGGGTATCTTGTTCTGCTGCTGATCGATCCGAGCGGGGCATGGGAGGCGATCGTATCCATCGCGAAGAATTTCTTTGGATACAGCAGGACCAATATGCAGCTGAAGCATTTGGGGACAACGCTGGTGAAGACGGCGCCGTTGATCATGTGCTCCCTGTCGATCTTATTTTCGTACAAGGTGGGGCTGTTTAATATCGGTGCGGCAGGGCAGTACGTTATGGGCTCCTGCGCCTGTCTGTATGCGGCGCTCGGTCTTGGCTGGGGCTGGCTGCCATGCATGCTGTTTGCAGCCGCAGCGGGCGCGTTGTTTGGAATGATGACAGGAGCGCTGAAGGCATATTTTAATGTGAATGAGGTAATTTCCGGTATCATGCTCAACTGGATCGGACTTTATTTTACGAACATGCTGCTCTCGCAGGTGAAGGAGGCGGCGAGCGCCTACACCTATACGCTCAAGGCGAAGGGGAAAGCTGCGATCCTTCCGACGATGGGATTAGAGACTTTTTTCAGTAATAATAAATATGTGAGCATTGCAATTCCGCTTGCGGTTGCCTTTGCGATTCTTGTATGGGTGGTCTTAAATAAGACGAAGTTTGGCTATGAGTTAAAGGCGACGGGCTATAATAAGAATGCGGCGAAATACTGCGGCATGGCGGAGAAGCGGAATATCATCGTGTCTCTGGCGATCAGCGGGGCTCTGGCAGGACTTGCAGGATCTTTCTTGTATCAGACAGATATCGAGCAGTGGCAGGTAACGGTTTCCTCGATACCGGCGATGGGCTTTAACGGTATTGCGGCGGCCTTTCTTGGCGGACTTAGTCCGATCGGAGCGATCTTTTCTTCCTTCTTTATCCAGCATATTACAGAGGGAGGCACGCATGTGGATCTGACGATTTACTGTTCGCAGATTTCTGAGCTGATTTCTGCTCTGATCATTTATCTTTGCGGCTTTGTGGGCTTCTTAAAAATGATCATCAACCGCTCGATCGAGAGATCAGAGGAGAAAAAAAGCAGAGCGAAGGCAGAGGAAGGAGGAGACAACTAATGGTATTATTGATCCAGTATACAATTTTATTTGCCTGTATCCTTATGCTCGTCGCGCTCGGCGGCTGTTTTTCGGAGCATTCCGGTGTGATCAATCTTGGTCTGGAAGGCATCATGGTTATGGGAGCGATGGGTGGCGCGCTTATGATGCGTTATCTGCCCGCAGGAACCTCAGGATTTATGATCGTTGTGCTGACAATTCTGGCAGCGATTTTGATCGGTTTGCTTTATGCATCCCTGCTTGCGGTCGCAGCGATCCATTTTAAGGCGGATCAGACGCTTGTCGGTACGGCGATGAATATTCTCGGCACAGCGGCAGCAACTGTGATCGTAAAGTCGATCAATACGATCAACAATCCGGACGACCATTCTTCGATCGTACAGTATATTGAGGAGAAAAAGGCGTTTATTGTAAATATCGGCGGTTTTGAATTTAACTGGCTGATGCTTGTGGCTGTTCTTGTGCTGATCGCTTCCTATGTAGTACTTTATAAGACAAAGTTCGGTCTGCGTCTTATGGCATGCGGTGAGCATCCGCAGGCAGCAGACTCTGTCGGAATCAATGTTTATATCATGCGCTGGGCAGGCGTTTTGATTTCCGGCGCACTCGGTGGTCTTGGCGGTATCATGTATATTACGGCAGGTGTTTCCGAGTGGAAGTTTGAGTACGGTGTGGCAGGATTTGGCTTCCTCTCTCTTGCTGTTATGATCTTCGGTAAGTGGAAGCCGCAGAACATCGCGCTGGCTGCTCTATTATTCGGATTTTTCCGGGCGCTCTCGAATGTTTATTTTGGCTTTGATTTCCTAGTCAGCTTAAATATTCCAAGCGGCGTTTATAATATGCTTCCTTATATTGTCTCGCTGGTCGTGCTGGCATTCACCTCAAAGCGTTCCAGCGCGCCTAAGGCAGAGGGGATTCCGTATGACAAGGGAGCTCGTTAGGAGAGGAAAATATGGAGGAATTAATAAAAGCCGCGCTTCACATGCGCACCTTTTCGTATGTTCCGTATTCGGGCTTTCGTGTGGGAGCGGCGCTGCTTACGCGCAGCGGAAAAATCTATACCGGCTGCAATATCGAGAACGCCTCCTACACGCCGACAAATTGTGCGGAGCGCACAGCCTTTTTTAAGGCAGTCAGCGAGGGAGAGCGTGAATTTGCGGCAATCGCGATCGCGGGCGGCGCGCAGGGGGCGGCACTCGACTACTGCCCGCCCTGCGGCGTCTGCCGTCAGGTCATGATGGAGTTTTGTGATGCAAAAGTCTTTCAGGTGATCTTGGTAAAATCGGAAACAGAGTACCGCGTGTTTACGTTGGAGGAATTGTTTCCCATGGGGTTTGGACCAAAGGAGTTAAAAAAATAGCAGCACCTTTTGTGTGCGGATAGGAGAGAAAATGATTTCTGCAAAATATTTTGACCATACGATTTTAAAGGCGGAGGCGACGGAGGCGCAGGTCGCAAAAATCTGTGAGGAGGCGCTTGCAAATCAGTTTGTGTCTGTGTGCGTCAATCAGTATTATACAAGGTTTGTGGCAGAGAAGCTGAAGGGATCGGGGGTAGACGTCTGTACGGTCGTGGGATTTCCGCTTGGAATGTCCGATACGAGGGTGAAAGCGTTTGAGACGAAGGCAGCGATCGAGGACGGAGCGACAGAGATTGATATGGTCATCAATGTCGGCGCCTTAAAGGACGGTAAATATGACTACGTTCAAAACGAGATCAAGACCTTAAAGGATGTCTGCGGCAAGGATATTGTGCTTAAGGTCATTATCGAGACCTGTCTTTTGACAGATGAGGAAAAGAAAAAAGCGTGCGAGCTTTCGGCTCTGGCAGGAGCAGATTTTGTAAAGACCTCTACCGGCTTTTCTACCGGCGGTGCAAAGGCGGAGGACGTGGCTTTGATGCGAAGAACGGTAGGAGAAGCGCTTGGGGTTAAGGCGTCCGGCGGCATTCATACAGCAGAGGAGGCGCAGCGTATGATCGATGCAGGCGCAAGCCGTCTTGGGACGAGCGCAACGCTTGCGATCATCGGTAAATAACACCGGGAGAAAAATCGCTTTGAAATGGAGATTGACATGAATACGATATTGCTTGGAATTGCAGGCGGAACCGGAAGCGGCAAGACCACGCTCGCTGACAAGCTGGTTGACAGCTTCGGCAGGGATGAGGTCAGTATTTTGCGCCATGATAATTACTATAAGCGTCATGATGAGATGTGCTATGAGGACCGGACAAAGCTGAATTACGATCATCCCGATGCCTTTGATACGGAGCTTCTATGTGAGCATATACGGGCGTTGAAAAAGGGGTTCGAGATTCAGATGCAGCTTTATGATTATTCCGTGCACAACCGTTCGGACAGAACCGTCTTGGTAGCGCCGGCTCCGGTCATCGTGCTGGAGGGGATTTTGATTTTTGCAGAGCCCTCGCTTTGTGAACTGATGGATATTAAGGTGTTCGTAGATACCGATGCGGACGTGCGCATTTTGCGGCGGATCGTCCGTGACGTAAAGGAGCGGGGACGTTCGCTTGACAGTGTGATCGACCAGTATCTTACAACGGTAAAGCCTATGCATGAGCAGTTTGTGGAACCAAGCAAGCGGCGCGCCGATATTATCATTCCGGAGGGCGGAGAGAATGCGGTGGCGTTAGAGATGCTGATTCAGAGAGTGTACAAGCACTTAAGCGAAATGTAAAGCAGAGAGGAGGGATCGTTGTGGCAGATACAGAAAATAAGAAAATGCTGATCATTTTTGGAGTGATCGCAACAGTGCTTTTGGTAATATTGACTTCCATCCTGGGGCTCCATGTACCGGCAGTTCCGGTTTGTGTGATCGTCTTGCTGGAAGCAGGGATGGTTGTTTGTCTGCATGATGTGCCAATCTGGCTGCATGGTCTTGTGATTGCCATGCAGGCGGCTGCGGGAGCTGTATTGGATCATTTTGTTTTTATGCTGCTATGCTGCGTCGTTTATCTGGTTGGGATTTTGGCGTTAAAATTTTTAAAGGCTTAAGAAGGGGGGGCTTTTACGAGGCGTTTGGCTTGGTAGAAGTCCCTCGTAATATCAGGAGATTTTTGGAGGCAGAGCGTTTGCTTGCGTCATGGCTTCCGCGCGCGGAGCCAAGCCTCCTTGTTTTGGGAGAAGACTGTGAAGGAAAAGAGAGAGAAAAAAGAACGGGTGCTTATTTTTAGCTCAAGAGAAATTTGTTATTGCTCCGGAAATTTTTTTGCGCATCAGCTTGCTGCTGCATTTGAGGAGCTTGGATTTGCGGCGGACATCTGTGAGCTTTCGCCGGATGACGATCTGGATGCGGCGCTTATGCCGTTTCTTGGCGAAAGCTACCGGATCGCCGTAGATTTTAATTCCATGCTTCCGCGTATGGAGCTGGAGGAGGGAGGGCGTTATCTGGAGCAGCTGCAGGCGCCGTTTTTTGATTATATTCTGGATCATCCGCTGTTTCATTATACGGGCTTGACAAGCGGTGTGCAGAATCTTCACGCGGTCGTGCTGGATGAGGCGCAGGAAAGCTATGTGCGTACCTATTATCCGAAGGTGGCGACGGTACATACGCTTCCTCTGGGCGCGACAGAGGCGCTTTATCAGGGAGAAAAGGAACCGGGTTGCCGTATTTTATTTACGGGAACCTATGAAGACCCGGATAGGGTCTATGCACTGGTAAAAGAAGCCGGACCTGCTTTACGGGAGAGAATGGAGCGTTTGATCGAGCGAAGGGTCAGCGAACCGATCATACCGATGGAGTGTGCGCTTGAGGACCTGCTTGACGAGGAAGGGACTGAGCTTCAGCCGGAGCAGTTTGCGCTGTGTATGAATGAGATGTATGCGGTGGATGCTTATATACGGAATTATTTTCGGAAAATCGTGTTGGATGAGCTGCTGGATTGCGGTGTGCTTGTTACCGTTATGGGAGAGGGCTGGGAAAAATACCGTCATAGAAATGCGCACAGTTTAAGGAGAGAGAGGGGCGTGCCGTTTGGTCTTTCGTTTGAGAGGATCGCAAAGGCTCATATCCTGTTGAATGCAGCGCCTATTTTTAATCATGGGATGCATGACCGCATAGCGGCGGGAATGGCAAATCATGCCGTCGTGCTGACGGACAGCAATCCATATCTGGAACGGAATTTTAAAAACGGGCGAAAGCTGTGCTTTTATTCTCTGACGAAAAGGGGCGATGCGGCGGAGCAGGCAAAGCATCTGCTGGAAAATCAAGAGCTGCGCCATGCGATCGCGGCAGAAGCCTATGAGGAGTTTTTGGCGCATCATACATGGAGAAGGCGGGCAGAACAGCTGCTCGTGTGGGCAGACCACGTTTCAGAAGGCTATTACTCGTCCAAGGAATGAATAAAAATGCAGATGATGTGTTGATATTTGAATAAAAATCTTGTAAAATATGGAGAAATGATGCAAAATACGAATAAGTATACAAAAAATTATCAAAAAGAATTGGAGAAGGAGCTTTCCTCCATCTGTGCGCAGGGGATTGTGCCTACGCTTTTGATGCATACCTGCTGTGCGCCGTGTAGCTCCTATTGTCTGGAGTATCTGTCTGAATATTTTCGGATCACAGTATTTTATTATAATCCGAATATTTATCCACAGGAGGAGTATTACAAGCGTGTGGAGGAGCAGCGGATGCTGATCGAACGTCTTCCGGCAAAGTACCCGATCCAATTTTTGGAGGGAAGCTATGATACGGGGCGGTTTTATGAGGTGACGAAGGGGCTTGCGCATGTAAAGGAGGGCGGCGAGCGCTGTTTCCTTTGTTATGAGCTGCGGCTGAGAGAGGCGGCTGTATTGGCAAAGGAACTTGGCATGGATTATTTTACAACCTCGCTTTCTATCAGTCCGCGAAAGAATGCGGGAAAGCTGAATGAAATCGGGGAGGCGTTGGGAGAAGCATACGGCGTCCGTTATCTAAGCTCTGATTTTAAGAAGAAGAACGGTTATAAGCGCTCGGTTGAGCTGTCAGAGGAGCATGGGATGTACCGTCAGGATTACTGCGGCTGTGTCTTTTCCAAACGGCAGCGCGAGGAGGAGATTGCGGCGCGGGAGCAAAGGAATAGTGAGGAAGTCGGGCAGGAAGCGTAGGCTTGCCGTGTGAGACTTGGAAACGGAGGAACTTATGGCACAGTTATGGGGTGGAAGATTCACAAAAGATACGGATGCGCTGGTATATCGGTTTAACGCGTCGATTTCTTTTGATCAGAGACTCTATCAAGAGGACATAAAAGGGAGCATCGCACATGTGACGATGCTTGGAAAACAGGGAATCCTTACAGCCAAAGAAACCGAAATGCTTGTAAGGGAGCTGGAGACTATCTGCGCGCAGCTGGGACGCGGCGCGCTTGTGATCACAGAGGAATATGAGGATATTCATAGCTTTGTGGAGGCGCAGCTGATCGAGCGGCTTGGTGATACCGGAAAGAAGCTGCATACCGGACGGAGCAGAAATGATCAGGTTGCGCTTGACATGCGTTTGTATACGAGGCAGGAGGTCTTTGAGACGAGAGGGCTTTTAAAGGACCTGCTCGGAGTGATCTTAAGGATCATGGAGGAGCATACCGAGACGGTGATGCCGGGCTTTACGCATTTACAAAAGGCGCAGCCGACTACACTGGCACATCATATGGGCGCGTATTTTGAGATGTTTAAGCGGGACTGTCTGCGGCTTTCGGATATTTATGAGCGTATGAATTATTGTCCGCTCGGCAGCGGCGCGCTTGCAGGAACGACCTATCCGCTGGATCGGGAGTATACGGCGAAGCTGCTGGACTTTTACGGTCCGACGTTAAACAGTATGGACGGCGTTTCCGATCGCGATTATCTGATCGAATTTCTGGCAGCAGGTGCAACGATTATGATGCACCTGTCGCGCTTCTCGGAGGAGATTATTTTGTGGAACTCCAATGAGTATCAGTTTGTGGAGATCGACGATGCTTACAGCACGGGAAGCAGTATTATGCCGCAGAAGAAGAATCCCGATATTGCAGAGCTGGTGCGCGGAAAGACCGGACGTGTGTACGGCGCGCTGCAGGCGCTTCTCACTACGATGAAGGGGCTTCCGCTGGCATATAATAAGGATATGCAGGAGGATAAAGAGTCTGCCTTTGATGCGATGGATACGGTAAAAGGTTGTATCCTGCTCTTTACGGGAATGCTTGATACGTTAAAATTTCAAAAGGACAGAATGCGGCGGTCTGCAGGCTGTGGCTTTACCAATGCGACGGATGCGGCAGATTATCTTGTGAACCGTGGAGTGCCGTTCCGCGATGCGCATGGGATCATCGGACAGCTCGTGCTTTTTTGTCTTGAGAGGGGAATTGCGATCGATGAGGTGCCCTTGGAGGAATTGAAAAAATTCAGTCCTGTATTTGAGGAGGATGTCTATGAGGCGATTTCGCTGGAAACCTGTGTGAACAAGCGGCTGACAGTTGGCGCTCCGGGAAAGGAAGCGATGGAGCGCGTGATTGCAGTGGAGAAGGAGTTTCTTGCAAAATAGGCATTGATTTTTTGAAAAGAATCGCATAATATATGAGTTATAAAGACATCTGTCCGCACAATGCGGACAAACGGCGGTGCGGGAGCAGGAAGGAGAAAAACGATGAGTGAAAAATTAAAGGTTGGTATTCTTGGCGGAACAGGTATGGTCGGACAGCGGTTTGTTTCCTTATTGAAGGATCATCCGTGGTTTGAGGTGACGACCATCGCGGCAAGTCCAAGAAGCGCCGGTAAGACATATGAGGAGGCAGTCGGTGACCGTTGGAAGATGGATACGCCGATGCCGGATGCGGTGAAGCATCTGGTTGTCATGAACGTCAATGAGGTAGAGAAGGTTGCTCAAAAGGTAGATTTTGTATTTTCAGCCGTGGATATGACAAAGGAGGAGCTCCAACGCATTGAGGAAGCGTACGCCAAAACGGAGACTCCGGTTGTCTCCAATAACAGCGCGCACCGCTGGACGCCGGATGTTCCGATGGTCGTGCCGGAGATCAATCCGGAGCATATGGAGGTCATTCGCTATCAGAAGGAGCGTCTGGGCACAACACGCGGTTTTGTTGCGGTAAAGCCGAATTGTTCGATTCAGTCCTATGCACCGGTGCTGACTGCATGGAAGGAATTTGAGCCATACGAGGTAGTTGCAACGACTTATCAGGCGATTTCCGGTGCGGGAAAGACATTTGCAGATTGGCAGGAGATGGTTGGAAATATCATTCCGTATATCGGCGGCGAGGAGGAGAAGTCGGAGAAGGAGCCGCTCCGCATCTGGGGTCATGTGGATGACGAGAAAAAGGAGATTGTTCCGGCAGAGTCGCCGGTCATTACCTGCCAGTGTATTCGTGTTCCTGTGTTAAACGGACATACGGCGGCAGTCTTTGTGAAGCTTCGGAAGAAGGCGACAAAGGAACAGCTGCTAAAGGCGCTGCTTGATTTTCGCGGAGTGCCGCAGGAGCTGGCGCTGCCGAGTGCGCCAAAGCAGTTTATCCGGTATCTTGAGGATGACAACCGTCCGCAGGTTGCGCTGGATGTGGATTATGAGAATGGCATGGGCGTCTCTGTCGGGCGTTTGCGGGAAGACCATGTGTATGACTGGAAATTTGTCGGTCTTTCCCATAATACCGTGCGCGGCGCGGCAGGCGGTGCGATTCTTTGTGCAGAGCTGTTGAAGGCGCAGGGATATATTGGGAAGAAATAAAGAATCTTACATCATAAATAGACAAATCCTTGATTCATCCAATTGAAGTCGTTGATAAATCGGAAGTGATGTTTGAGGTGTTTTATGTATATACGAAGTGAAGTAGAAAGAGTTATCAAAGAAAATCACATAGAGCGATCAAGATGTTTCGAGTGTTCAAAAATCACTTATAGTTCGATCATTAAAAAAATTGAACAGACATTTGTTCTATACGGCGGCAATATACATTGGTCTAATATGGGGCATGGGTTTAATCCTGAATTGTTATGCAGAACTCAAAATATATCAGAAGATAGAATGTGGTTCACAAGATTACCTCTGATATTGCCTGAAAGTGAAAAATTTGTATACGTCCTATTTGAAGATACAAAAAATTATCAGCCAAAGTATTGGGTCTATGAAATGTGTATTCCAGAACTGATCTGTATAATCGGAGAAGTATATGGATTAGATGATTTTTACATTGTTTCCAAAAAATTCGAGTGGCTGATCAGTGAATGTCATGAGGATGTTGTTTCATTTGTCGGAGATTCATTAAACCTTTCGTGCTTTGATGAATAATGAACAAACTAAAATATATTATGTGATAACTTTCCGGTGATCAGAAAGTGGAACGAAATTGATTACTGAAGAAAGGAAAAGAAATGAAGCGTCCGCGTATGATGGCGGTAAATGCTGCAGTTTTTATTGATTTTTTAATGGCAATGGCATATAATATAGGCGAACAAAGGAATTTGATTGATTAAGTGCGTTGCTACTTTAAATGCAAACCTTTCATTTAAGTGCTTCACTACTTTGAATGTGAACCTTTCATTTAAGTGCTTCACAGCTTAAAATGCGACTCGTTAATTGCCGGGGAGATAAGCTTCTTATCTCCCTATTTTGTTGACATAAGAGTAGTTTGTGAAGTATTTGTTGTTGTACTGTGTGTATGGATCATGTTGGGCGATGCAGGCAGCATTGCCTAAGCACACAGAATACAGGATTTGGAGGAAACAGTTTTGTCAAAATCCCTGATTATCACGGAGAAACCGAGCGTAGCGCAGGAATTTGCGAGGATTCTGGGCGTTTCAGGGCGGAAGGACGGATACATAGAAAATGACAGCTATGTGGTGACATGGTGCGTAGGTCATCTGGTGGAGATGGCCTATCCGGAGGAGTACGACGAGAAATATAAGAAATGGCGTCTGGAGGATCTGCCGTTTTTGCCGGAGCAGTACAAGTATAACGTGATCCCGAATGTGAGCAGGCAGTATGATGTGGTGCACCGTATGCTGCACCGGGAGGACATCGACACTGTCTACTGGGCGGGCGACGCCGGAAAAGAGGGGCAGACGATCGAGGAAAATATCCGAAAATTCGGCGGCGTGCGCAAGGGGATGCGGGAGCTTCGTGTCTGGATCGACTCGCAGACCGAGGAGGAGATCCTGCGCGGCATCCGCGAGGCGCGCGCGATGTCGGAGTATGACAACCTGGCAAAATCCGGTGTGATGCGCACGATCGAGGATTATGCGATGGGGATCAATTTTTCCCGCGCGATGTCCGTCAAATACGGCAGACTGTTAAACGATGCGGCGGCGACGCGCAGCTACACGGCGATTGCCGTCGGGCGCGTCATGACGTGTGTGCTCGGCATGGTCGTCATCCGCGAGCGCGAGATACGGAACTTTGCGGAAACGCCGTTTTACCGGGTGATCGGGAACTTTCTGCCGGAGGGAAGCAGGACAGAGGACGTGATCGAGGCGGAGTGGAAGGAGGTGGAAGGCTCGAAGTATTTTAGCTCGCCGCTCCTATATAAGGAAAACGGTTTTAAAAAGCAGGAGGATGCGAAGGAGCTGATCGACACGCTTGCAGGAAGGCGGGCAGTTGTGGATGCTCTGGAGCAGGGCGTCCAGAAAAAGCGCGCGCCGCTGCTTTTTAATCTGGCGGAACTACAGGCGGAGTGCGCCAAACGCTTTAAGATCAGCCCGGACGAGACGCTTGCAGTGGCGCAGGAGCTCTACGAGAAGAAGCTGACGACCTACCCCAGAACGGACGCGCGCGTGCTCTCCTCGGCAGTGGCAAAGGAGATCGGAAGAAATCTCCACAAGCTAAAGGGCTATGAGCCGACAGGGAAATACACAGAGCGTATTCTGGCGGAGGGCAGATATAAAAACATTGCAAAGACGCAGTACACAGACGATGCGAAGATCACCGACCACTATGCGATCATTCCGACCGGACAGCTGTCGGAGCTTCGCTCGCTGCATGATCTGCAGCGCAGGGTGTACGATCTGATCGTGCGCCGTTTCCTCAGCATTTTTTATCCGCCCGCCGAATACCGGACGGTGAAGCTGGTGGTGGATATGGACGGCGAAAAGCTGTTTGCGTCGGCGAAGGAGTTAAAGGAACCGGGGTACCTTGAGATCGCGGGAATGCCAAAGAACTCCGAGACGCGGGGGAAAGGAGAGACGGAGACCACGCGTGATGAAATCACACGTGACGATGTCACGCCAGATAACCGCAGTCTCCTTGCGGCGGCAGCACAGATCAAAAAAGGAGATACGCTGGCAGTCGATGGGTTTTCCCTGCGGGAGGGAAAGACATCGCCGCCCAAACGCTACACCTCCGGCTCGATGGTGCTTGCAATGGAGAACGCGGGACAACTCATCGAGGAGGAGGAGCTGCGCGAGCAGATCAAGGGCTCGGGCATCGGAACGTCCGCGACGCGGGCGGAAATCATACGAAAGCTTGTCCGGATCGGTTATCTGAATCTGAACAAGAAAACACAGGTGCTCACACCGGAACGGCTCGGTGAGATGATCTTTGAGGTGGTGTCGCTCACAGTTCCCGCGCTTTTGAATCCCAAAATGACGGCGTCATGGGAAAAGGGGCTCGACGGCATCACGAGAGGGACGGTGGTCATGGAGGACTACCGCGCGAAGCTGGAGGATTTTATCCGCAGGGAGACGGTGGCGATGATCGACCGTGACCTGACCGCGCAGATCGCCGCCAGCATCCATCCGTTTGTCGGAAAAGGCGGGCGCGGACTTGCTGCGAAGAAAAGTCTCGGCGTCAAATGTCCGGTCTGTGACGGCACGATTGAGACGACGCCGTTTGGTTACGGGTGCAGCAATTATAAAAAGGACGGCACGGGCTGCCGTTTTTCCATCGGCACGATCGCGGGCAGGGATCTTGGCGAGGAGGAAGTGAAGGCGCTTTTGACCGATGGGTACACGGACGTGCTGACCGGGTTTTCCTCAAAGTCGAAAAAGAAATTTTCCGCAAGTCTTGTTCTGGAAAAGGATGAGGAGGGAAAGGTCTCCGTCGGGTTTGATTTTTCCAAAAACCAGCCGGAGCTTCTCCCCGATGTGAAATGTCCGGTCTGCGGCTCTGCGATAGAGATCACACCGTTTGGTTACACCTGTGTGAACCACCGCGAAAATCCCGAGGCGTGCTACTTTTCTGTCGGAAAGATCGCGGGAAAGGCGCTCGGCGTGGACGATGTGACGGAGCTCCTCACAAATGGGAGAACGGGGCAGATCAGGGGATTTACCGCAAAAAACAAGAAGAAATTTAATGCCGCGCTGGTGCTAAAGACGGCGGAGGACGGCAAAAAAAACATTGCGTTTGATTTTTCCCAGAACGAGACGCAGGTCATTGAGGATGCGCGCTGTCCGGTCTGCGGCGGGGCAATGCTCGTGAAGTCGTTTGGCTACGGCTGTGCAAATTATGACCCGGGAGATCCGGCAAGCTGCCGTTTTTCCATCGGAACGCTTGCCGGAAAAGATTTGAATGTGTCGCAGGTGAAGGAGCTTTTGGCAAACGGCAGGACGGGAACGATCCGCGGCTTTAAATCAAAGAGCGGGAAGAAATTTGACGCCTGCGTGGCGCTCGCACGGGACGAGGAGGGAGCGGTCAGCCTGAAATTTGATTTTGAGCACGTCGAGGCGAAGAAGGTCAAGGACGTTGTCTGCCCGCTGTGCGGCGGGGACATTGTGCAGACACCGTTTGGATTTGGCTGCGCGAATTACGCGAAGGATAACCCGGAAAGCTGCCGCTTTTCGATTGGCAAGATGGCAGAAAAAACGCTGACGGAGGCAAATGTGAAGGAGCTTCTGACAAATGGCAGAACCGGAACGCTCCGCGGCTTTAAGTCGAAATCGGGCAAAAAATTTGACGCCCGCGTGGCGCTTGCACGGGATGAAGCGGGAAAGGCGACCGGCCTGAAATTTGACTTTACGGACTTGGAAGCGCCGCGTGTGAAGGATGTGAAGTGCCCGCTGTGCGGCGGTGCGATCGTAAAGACGATGTTCGGCTATGGCTGTGCGAATTATTCCAAAGACAATCCACAGAGCTGCCGTTTTTCGATCGGCAGGATTGCCGGCGTGACCTTAAAGGAGGCGCAGGTAAAGGAGCTGCTTTTGCGCGGCAGGACAGAGGTGATTTCCGGTTTTGTCGCAAAGACGGGCATGAAATTTGACGCGCCGCTCAAGCTGACGGAGCAGGGGCAGGTGGCGTTTGATTTTCCTGAGAAGCCAAAGCCGGTGGAGACGACGGTCAGATGCCCGAAATGCGGAGAGCTTTTGCAGAGAAGCCAGTGGTATTATGAGTGTTCCTGCGGTTTTAAGGTCGGTCACACGGTTGCATCGGTGGCACTGTCTGAGGATGTGATGCGGGAGCTTCTTGAGACCGGAAGGACGAAGGAAAAAATTTCCGGCTTTGTCTCAAAGGCGGGCAATGCCTTTGAAGCCTGCTTAAAATTTGCGGATGAGCGAATTTCTTTTGACTTTGAAAATCCGGGTGCAGAGCAGCAAGAGGAAGCGTCACAGCCGAAATCGCAGGAGACTGGGGAAGAAGAAATGCCGTATTACGACGCAATGGCGGAAGAACTGGCGGCATACCAGATGCAGGAGGAGGCAGAGCAGACGGCAGGAATGAATTTTCTGGATGAAATGACGCCGTAGACGGACTTTGCCGGAAAATGCCAAACGGTCAGAAGGGAGTTTGAAACGATTGGAAAAAGAAAATTGGAAGGTACTAAACCGTGATACGATCAAATATATTGCAATGGCGGCGATGCTGCTCAATCACATCGCAAACGTCTTTTTGCAGCGGGGAACACTGCTTTATGAGGTGTTTGTGGACATCGGTTATTTCACGGCGATCACGATGTGCTATTTTCTGGTGGAGGGGTATCGGTATACCCGCTCCAAGAAAAAGTACGGGATCCGCCTGCTGGTGTTTGCGCTGATCTCGCAGCCTGCCTTTGCATTTGCATTTCCGCATAACAATGGCAGGAATATGATGTTCACGCTTCTGGTCTGCTTTTTGATCCTAGTGGTGCGGGAGCGGATGATGCCCGGTATATTCCGTATGGTCGTGGTAATGCTGTTGGTGTTTCTGTCGGTATCCAGCGACTGGGCGATTTTTGCCCCGGTGTTTACGATCCTGTTTGACGAGTGGCGTGGTGACAGGGAGAGGATCCGCGCCGCCTATATCGGTTCTGCAGTGGCGTTCGGGGTGTTAAATCTGATCAATTACCTGGACTGGTATGCAGTGCCGAAGGCGCTTTTGTGCACAGCCGGGTCCATGAGTGGTATTCTTGTGTCGGGATTTGTGATACAATATTTATATAACGGAAAACGGGCGGAGCACGGGAGGACGGTTTCCAAGTGGTTCTTCTATGTGTTCTACCCGGCGCACCTCGCGATCCTTGGGGCAATACGGCTTTGGATGCAGGCGGCTTGAAAAATTGAGAAAGGACTTTGAACAATGGAACAGGCAAAAATCAGTAACCTTTATGACTTGGAGCAGACGATCGCAAAGGATTTATTTGAAGGCGCGACGTATCCGTGGGAGGTGCTCGGAAAGATCAGCGGATTTATCCGGGAGCTCGGACCAAAGCTTGATCCGGAGCGCTTTGAGCAGAGAGGCGAGGATATCTGGGTGGCAAAGAGCGCGAACGTAGCGCCGACCGCTTTTTTAAACGGACCTTTGATCATCGATGAGGAGGCGGAAATCCGCCACTGTGCGTTTGTGCGCGGCAGTGCGATCGTCGGACGCGGCTCCGTGGTCGGAAATTCCACGGAATTAAAAAACGTGGTTATTTTTAATTCGGTGCAGGTGCCGCATTACAATTACGTCGGGGATTCTGTGCTTGGCTACAAATCCCATATGGGAGCTGGCTCTATCACCTCCAATATCAAGTCTGACAGAACCGTTGTGGTCATAAAGGATCAAACAGAGCGGCTTGAGACAGGATTAAAGAAGATCGGCGCGATGCTCGGCGACTATGTGGAGGTCGGCTGCAACTCGGTGTTAAATCCGGGAACGGTCATCGGCAGGGGCAGCAATATCTACCCGCTTTCCTCTGTGCGCGGCGTGATTCCTGCAAATTCCATCTACAAGAACCGCAGTGAGGTCGCAGAGAAACAGTAAAAACCAAATTTCGACGAATTAGGACTTTACTATTCGACGAAAATATGCGAAAATATTTGCAGTATGTTAAATGTGTAACAAACTTTAACAACACAGTTCTATTTAAGTGAAAGGAGTCTTAAAATGATTTACACTAAGGAAGTTGAAAACATGTGCCCGGTAGCAAAAGGCGCAAAACATGAACCAGCTCCGATTCCGGAAGAAGGCAGATGGGTTCATTCTAAAAAAATTGAAGATATTTCAGGTTTTACACATGGTGTAGGCTGGTGCGCTCCGCAGCAGGGTGCCTGCAAGCTTTCATTAAACGTAAAGAACGGTGTGATCGAGGAGGCGTTAGTCGAGACGATCGGATGCTCCGGTATGACACATTCCGCAGCGATGGCAGCCGAGATCTTACAGGGTAAGACCATTCTTGAGGCGCTCAACACAGACCTTGTGTGCGACGCGATCAATACAGCTATGAGAGAGTTATTCTTACAGATCGTTTACGGACGTACACAGAGTGCGTTCTCTGACGACGGACTTGCGATCGGCGCAGGACTTGAGGATTTGGGAAAAGGACTCCGCTCCCAGGTTGGTACGATGTATGCGACCAGAGAAAAGGGCGTTCGCTACCTGGAGATGGCAGAAGGCTATGTGACAGGGATCGCTCTCGATAAGGACAACGAGGTGATCGGATACCAGTTCGTTTCCCTTGGAAAGATGACGGATTTCATTAAAAAAGGCGATGATCCGAACACTGCATGGGAAAAAGCAAAAGGTCAGTACGGCCGCGTAGCAGATGCTGCCAAGATCATTGACCCACGTCAGGAGTAAGGAAAGGAGAACGAAGACAATGGCTTTATTTGAATCATATGAAAGAAGAATTCCACAGATCAACGCTGTGTTGAATAGTTATGGAATCAGCTCCATCGAAGAAGCTGAGAAGATCACAAAAGACGCTGGACTTGACGTATACGATCAGGTCAAGAAAATCCAGCCGATCTGTTTTGAGAACGCGTGCTGGGCTTACATCGTAGGCGCTGCGATCGCGATCAAGAAGGGATGCACAAAGGCTTCCGACGCTGCCGCAGCAATCGGCGAGGGTCTTCAGGCATTCTGTATTCCGGGTTCCGTTGCAGACCACAGAAAGGTTGGTCTTGGTCATGGTAACCTCGGCAAGATGCTCTTGGAGGAGGAGACAGAGTGCTTCTGCTTTTTGGCAGGTCATGAGTCCTTCGCAGCCGCTGAGGGTGCGATCGGTATCGCAGAGAAGGCAAACAAGGTGCGTCAGAAACCGCTTCGCGTGGTGTTAAACGGTCTTGGAAAGGATGCAGCGCAGATCATTTCCCGTATCAACGGCTTTACCTTTGTTGAGACAAAGTACGATTACAAGGAAGCAAAGTTAAACGTGGTATATGAGAAGGCATACTCTGACGGACTCCGTGCGACTGTAAAATGCTACGGCGCAGACGACGTGCAGGAGGGTGTTGCGATCATGCACCATGAGAACGTTGGCGTATCTATCACAGGTAACTCCACGAACCCGACACGTTTCCAGCATCCGGTAGCAGGTACATACAAGAAAGAATGCATCGAGCAGGGCAAGAAATACTTTTCCGTAGCATCCGGCGGCGGTACAGGACGTACCCTTCACCCGGACAACATGGCTGCAGGTCCTGCTTCCTACGGTATGACAGACACGATGGGACGTATGCACTCTGACGCACAGTTTGCTGGTTCTTCTTCCGTACCGGCTCACGTTGAGATGATGGGTCTGATCGGCGCAGGCAACAACCCGATGGTCGGAATGACCGTTGCTGTTGCTGTGGCGATCGAGATGGCTGCAAAAGAAGGCAGATTCTAGTAAACAGCCGTATTTAGCGGTTTTTAGAAGTAATTAAGAGTATTTGGGAGTGACTTTTTATGGCAAATAAGGGGTCACTCCTACACTATTTATACATTAATCCTATATGATATTCCTACATTTTGGTGTGTGAATAATCGGTTTACATAATAGTGGTGTTTTGACAAAAGTTATTGACTTTGCGCATATACTAATGTATATTAGAATTAGAAAAAGGGAGAATGTTAAAGAGGGTGTCCCACTACCCATTACAAAGGTGGAGCATTAAAGAAGGTGTCCCGCTACCTATATCCCAAAGGTGGAACATTAAAGCTTAGTGGAGGAGAGAAATCTTCTCCACTTTTTGGCTAAGGAGAATTATGGCCGAATTTGAAAATTTTGGTTTCTATACCATTGATGCTGATTATTTGGAATATCTAAATAACAAGAATTCGGAAGTATATTATAATGCTTCTTATAGGAATGCGATAAAACCTTTTGTTGGTATTATAATAGACATGACAGAATGTAAATATTTTATTCCTTTAACATCGGCAAAGGAGAAACATAAGAAGTGGAAAAATAGTTGTGACGAACATTTTTTAATATATGAAGTGATAGATAAGTCTGTAAATATTTCGGGTGATGTATATAAAGAATATTCCAAAGATAAAAAAATGCATGTGCTGTCTGTCTTGGATATCAAAAAAATGATACCTGTTCCGGATGACGCTTACAAAAGAATTGTATTTGATGAGTTGAGCGATGAACGTTATCAGGACTTATTTGAAAAGGAATATGCTTTTTGCTTAACCATTAAGGATAAAATACTGATAAAAGCAGAAAAAATTTATAAGCATCAAAAAGAAACACAAAATGTAAGGCGTACATACTGTGATTTTTCATGTTGTGAAAACGCAATGAGGGAATGGCTGAAAAGCAGAAAAAATGAAACGTAATCAACATAGAAGTAGTTAGAAGTATTTAAGTGTAGATTATTTCTATTTTATTCCTACATTTTGCTGGAAGAAATGGATTAAAATCAAGGTTTCCTGTTTCGATCGAGGAAGCTCATAAGGAAGGCAAGTTCTAAGAAAATACGCATAAATATTTAAAGCTGAATCTTTAAAAAATGCAGAAAAGTGCTATGTTTGTAAGAAATATAGCACTTTTTATATGCGTGTTATTATGCGTGCAGTATGAAGGAAAATGAAAAAACATGGTTGGAACAGAAAATCTGGTAAGCGCAAAATAATTCGACGGATTGTGTTGCCCTAAAAATCATTCCATAATAA